>CAYXFH010000128.1:0-10757 GCA_964464245.1 uncultured bacterium | reverse complement strand
CCCGATGCAGCGGAAGTAGGGCGGGCTGTAAGCGCGGATTAGGTCGCCGATTTTATAGCGGGGAAGGATAGGAGTGGAAACAACGAGGCTGCCGGTCTCACCGGGGGTCATTTGGTGCAGCATTTTTACCCCGGAGGAGGTCTGCACCTCGAAGAAGAAGAGGTCGTAGTTGGGCGCCCAGGCGCGCTTTTCGTCCATTTGCTGACCGAACATCCCTTCCGTTGCGCCATAGATCTCACGAATCACCACACCACGGCCATAAAGATCGGTTAAGGCCGGAGCGCGGTGGGTGTTGATCCCGGGCACGCTGCCGAGGGTCATGATCTGTACTTTCCAAAGGTCACGGGGGTAAAGGCGCTGGTTTTTATGAAGAAAGAGAGCGAAGCGCAAAGCGGTGGGCGCTACCCCGCCAACCAGGGTCACATTTTGCTCCCGGCATTGCTGATAGGCTAGCTGGAAACGGGCATCCCAGTCGCGCATTGTGTTCCCTCCCCCCAGGGCGTCAATGTCGTCCTGAGCCGGAAGGGAACGGATCGGAGTGGATGCAGAAACGTGTTTTACGTAGATGCCTGAGCTGTATCCATAGGTCAGTGTACGGCCGCCGGCCTGGATGACGCCAACCACCGAGGGGAAATTTAGGTTCAAGTTGACTCCACGGAAGAGGTCGAAGCGCTTGCTGGCAGCGACATAGGCCATCATCGCTCGGCCCGCCTGGACGCGCATCCGCAAGTCAGAGGGAGTCATCGGGATGAACTTCTTTTCGTCCTGTGTCGTTCCTCGGGTGATGGCCCAACCAATTGGCTCCTCATTGAGAAGGAGCTGGTTTTCACCTGCCATTACGCGCTGGATCAGCGGTTTGTAGTCCTCGTAGGCGGAGATGGGGAAGGCTTGCCGGTATTCCTCCAGGCTGCCTACCTGCTCGGCTTTGTGCTGGGCGCCGTATTCGGTCTGGGCGTATGTAGCCAGAAGGGAACGCAACACTTTCTCTTGACTGGCAGCGGGCTGGGCCAGGGATTCTTGCCATGGACGAAGAAAGGCATCAACAATGCCAATAGCAGCTTGTGCATCAGGAACGCTCATCATGGATCCTCCGTGGCGATACTTTGCCAGGATTATAGCAGGAGAGGGGAAGAGCTCGGCGCTTGCGAAAGCAGTCACCGGTGCGACTGGCGCCGGAAGGCGCCTCCTGATAAAATGCCGAGTGTCCTATCATGAGCCGACGTAGCTCAGTTGGTAGAGCAGTTGATCTGTAATCAACTGGTCGGGGGTTCAAGTCCCTCCGTCGGCTCCAAGTTTATCGCGCTTTCTCTGTTCTTGAACTGGCAGGATGAATAGAACGAATCAAGAAAAAACAATAGACAGGGTTTGCATTTCTGTCTAACAGGTAGGGAAAAGATGGCGAGTTACGTTCAA
This sequence comes from uncultured bacterium, assembly GCA_964464245.1. GTDB lineage: Bacteria > Caldisericota > JANLFM01 > JANLFM01 > JANLFM01 > JAPLHV01. The sequence goes on along the minus strand of CAYXFH010000128.1, from coordinate 9,344 downwards.
AGGAGTTACGTTCAAAGGAGGCGCAGATGTCCTGCTATACGAGACACCTTGGCGGAGTAATGGCCAAGGTTGGGCTGGAAGACAACAAGGAGAACCGCAAACGGTTGGACATCATCCTGCGGGAATTCCTCGGCTACGCCCTCACCGATGAATGCCCATTGGTTTGGAAGGAAATCCAGCGCTATTTGGCTGATCCTGCTCTAAAAATGAAAATGCTGGATAAGATCCAGAGAAGAATGGAGGTTTCCGCATGAAGAAAGGAGTCACCTGGTTCCTTATGACGGCTCTCATCGCAACCGTTTTTCTTTCCGCAGGGGGATGCGCACCCAGTGGAGGCGCTACCCCAAGTTCGGCCTCGGTCGCACCGGCGCCGGTAGTGACCATCGAGACCAACAAAGGCATCATTAAATTCGTTGCCTACCCCGATGTTGCCCCCAATACCGTGAAGAACTTCGTTAACCTCGCCCAGAAGGGTTTCTATGATGGCCTGACCTGGCACCGCGTAGTAGCAGATTTTGTCATCCAAGGCGGCGACCCGAACGGCAACGGCAGTGGCGGGCCGGGCTATTCCATCAAAGCGGAGTTTGGCATCCGCAACAATTTGGATGGAACGGTGGCCATGGCTCGCTCCAGCGATCCTGACTCAGCCGGCTCCCAATTCTACATTTGTCTGGCTGACCAACCGGGCTTGGATGGTAAATATACCGTTTTCGGCCAAGTCACCGAGGGATTGGATGTCGTCCATCAAATCGCCGTTGGGGACAAGATCGTCAAAGTTACGGTGGCCAATGCCGATAACTACCCTGCGCCGGAGGTCATCAAGTAGCAACTATCCATCATTGTTGATATCTGAGAGGCTCCTTGATAGGAGTCTCTTTTTTTTGTGCGCGTCGTTTTGTCTAGGTAGTGAGATACGCTTCTAGCAGGCGCTGAGGATCGGAGAGGAATAAGGAGGCAGTGGGGGAGGAACTGGAGAAGAGCCGCTCTAATAGGGTCAGAAGGGGTAAAGATAGGCCATGCTCTCTTCCCAGGCGCAGAGGAGCGCCCAACAATGCTTCATCTTCCAGAGGCCTGCCGGCGCGGAGATCCAGTAGAAAGGATGGGAGCTTCCCTCCTCTTCCTTGCCCCAATATGCGACGCCAAGCTTCCCGCGGCATGTGCAGTAAGAGAGGAAGAGCGCGAACTGGAAAGCCAGGCAAGTTGACCAAGGAAAGATCAAGGGAGCGAAGGAGGGAGAGGCCTTCGCGCAGCAAAATTCTTTCCAAACGGAAACCAGCTTCTGTAGGAAGGTATTGTTCTGGAGGCATCTCCAGGGCGGCGGAGAGTGGGTTGCCCAGCACATTCAATAGCCACTTGCTAGCTTTCATGGCCGGCCAGGAAGGGTACAGCCGAGTGGCCAGTCCACCCTTTGAGAAGGCCGCGGCGAGGTCAGCGGAAATATTCCCTGGAGCCAACCCTAGACCGCCTCGTCCAACCTGCAGAACGCCCGGCTCACCAAATCGGACGCTGCAAGTCAGCACAGCGCCGATCACCGGGAGACCAGCCTGCTGAAATGCCTCCTCGTTTCCCAAGCCGTTCTGCGCCACTACCAGGCGCCCGCTGGGAATCTGACCAGCCAGGGGGATGGCCTGGGCATTGTGGAACGACTTGAAGGTGACCAGGGTATATTGGAAAGGGCCCATCTCTACCGCCTCCGCTAATGTGGAAACGGTTTTCAAGGGGCCGATTTGTTCGGATTTTCGCCGCCGGCGCAGACACAGACCACTGCGCAACGGCGCCAGTAAAGCTTCTCGACCTAGGAAAAGGACTTCCACTCCGGCTTGTTGCAATGTACCCCCAAGGAGCAAACCCGCCGGGCCGGCCCCCCAGATCAAGATATTCAGCGCGACACCATCCGGATGGCTTCTTGCGGACAGGCCTCTACGCAGACCCCACAGCCGTAGCAAAGTTCCTTTTTCAGGGCCAGGCTGCCTTCCACAATCAAGCGCGCTTGGAAATGGCAGGCTTCCAAACAAACGCCACAACCGTCGCAACGAGCCATGTCGGTACACTCTGCCAAGCTCCCCTTATCACAGAACTCCCCCTCAGGGTGAAGGAAATAGGAACAGCAGTCATCACAACAGAAGCAGATCCCTTCCACCTGTTGGAACGTTTGGGGATCGCGGAAGGGGCGGCAAACCAATCCCTTTTGCTGGGCGTAGTCGACCAAGGCTTCGGCTTCCAAGCGATCAATCTCTCGCAACTCTTGTCCTCCGCTGGCCGACTGGGGAAAAAACTGCAGGCAAACATCCGCCTTGGAGCGGCTGCAGACAAAGCCAAGGGACTCGCGGCAGCCACAATTGGCCACCCAATAACGGGCCTGCCGGTTGATCAAGTCGCGCGCTTCCTGCGGGGTGCAGACATAGTGCATGTTTGAAGTTTGTTCGTTCATCGTTCTCCTCTTCAAGGGCTTTCGACCGTTTCCATTCTATTCATTCTCTCAAACCGAGCCGGCTTCCTGCGCTATCAGAATGAAGCCTGCCAATGATTTGTTTGAGACTGCTTGTAGCCATATAATGACGATTTGAGGAACTGAGAACAAGAAGGAGGGACGATGAGAGACCCACGCCTAGAAAAACTTGCAGAATTACTGGTTCACTACTGTGCGAACGTGCAACCCAATGACGCAGTTCGGATCCGCAGTTGGCCCCAAGCCGCCCCGCTGGTCCTGGCCGTCTACCGGGAAACGCTGCGAGCAGGAGGGTTTCCATGGCTCCGTTTGTCTTTGGACGGATGTGATGAGGCCTTCTACCAGGAAGCTTCGGACCAGCAACTGGATGAGATCCCCGCCATTTTGGATTTTGAGGCGCATCACATCCAAGGAGCGATCACAATCGGAGCCCAAACCAACTTGCGCGAGCTGTCTGGGATTGACCCGAAGCGAATCGCCCGTCGGCAGAAAAGCATGGAGCCTCTCTGGGCGCCCTTTTTCAGGCCTCGCGAGTTGGGGGGCGTGAAATGGGTGGGGGTAGAGTATCCCACCAACGCCCTCGCTCAAGAAGCCGGTATGTCTCTAAGCGCCTATGAGGATTTTCTCTTCGGAGCTTGTCTGCCCGACCTGGAGAATCCGGTGGGACACTGGCAGAAAGTCCACGACGAGCAGGAAGTACTAATACGCTTCCTCGATACTGTGAATATCTTGCAATATGAGGGACCGCAGGTCGACCTTACCGTTTGCGTCAAAGACCGCATTTGGATCAACTGCGACGGACTTTCCAACATGCCGGACGGGGAGATCTTCACTGCCCCCCACGAGGATTCAAGCGAGGGCTGGATCTTCTTCGACTATCCATCTCACTACTATGGCAAACCGGTAGAAGGGGTCCGGTTGGAATTCCACCAGGGAGTGGTGACAAGCTTCTCCGCCCGAAGGGGTGAGGAGAACTTAAAAGCTGGTCTCGAAACTGACGAGGGCGCCCGGTGTTTGGGGGAACTCTCTTTTGGCACCAACTTCGGGATCCAAGTGGGCACACGGAACACACTTTTCGACGAGAAGATCGGTGGGACGATCCACTTGGCACTTGGCGAAGCCTACCCCGAGTCAGGGGGAACCAACAGATCCGCTTTGCACTGGGACTTGATCAGCGAGATGAAGAACGGCAGCCGGGTTTTAGCCGATGGTTCACTGATCTATGAGAACGGACGCTTCTGTCTGTAAGGCGCATTCTTACCAGATCAATGAACGAAAGCCGGTGAGGAGCCGGCTAATTCCATGATCGTGAGGAAGTCTCAACCAGCGTGGGGCGAGAAGTCGCCGGCGACAGCAGTCACCAGCTCGCCGTAAAGGCCCCTTTCGATCACATCTTGAATCATCTCCGCGGAGATGACTGTGCCGCGCCGCAAGACCAGTTGGCCCTGGTGGTCGAAGATGTCTCGTTCCAAGGTGAGACCGGAGAGGATGGTCAGCTCGTCTTGTGTCCAGGAAGCGGATGGGTCTAGCGAAACAGGAATTGGTTCCCCGGCCGCTTGGCCTGGTTCGGCTTCGACAGGAGGTTGCGGTGCGGCCAGGCCGGGGCGTGGGAGAATCTCCAGGTCGGCGCCCAAGCGGCGAACCAGCTCTCGAACATCGGCGGAGACCTCCTGGGCCATTGCTTCTACATGGCGCTTTGCCACGATGGAGAAACGGTCGATTAAAGCATGGCTCTCATGTTCGTACCCGAGCAGGCGGGCCTCGTAGAGGCGGCGATAGTTGGCCAGCTCATTTTCAGTAGCCTCCAGACGGCGGGAGGCTTGCTCGATCAAAATAGAGGCTTGTTCGGCAGCGTTGGATTTCACCAACCGGGCTTCGCTCTCGGCCTCAGTGCGAGTTAGTACGGCGTTCTTCTCGGCTCGAAGGAGTGTGGCTTTCAGCAGCTCCTCCTGTTCCTCTAAATGAGCGGCTTTGCGTTCCAGCTCTTGAATCTGCTTGTCTTGCTGTTCGATCTGACCGCCGGCGCGGGCCAACAGCTCATCCACTTCCGACGGCGAGTAGCCGCGGAAGGTGCGGTGGAACCGGATTGACTGTAGCGCTCTTAGCAATTCTTCAGCGTGGGACATGGTTGCTTCCTTCTTCGCGATAGTGTAGCAGGATCTGGTCGGCAAGTCGGTCTTTCCCGATCAAGTAAAGCAGTGAAGCCAGCTTCCAGGAAGCGACCTGCCGTGTGGCTTGGTCGGTCTCCCGGCTGGCGATGCATTGACGCAGGAGGCTGATGGCGGCTTTAGTCTGGCCGCGGCCAGCCTGGGTAGCTGCCTCACTGAGCAGTTGCTTGGGTGAACGCTGGGGAGTAGCCTCAATCCCAGGCGTGAGGGGAGGGGGGAACAAGGAAGGCGACGGTTCCGAACTGGGAAAAACCTTCTCCGCAGAGGAAGGGGGCGCTGGTTCATCAGCGAGGGGAAGGATAAAGTCTGGAACAATCGTTTCCACGTTGCGGATGGATGGAATGGAGTAGGTTATGAAAGCAACCAAAGCCCCCAATAGTCCCATCATAAGGATCATCAGCGACATCCCGGCGCCGGCGCCGGTACCCAGGAAAGGACCCACGATAACGGCCAGAACTCCTCCCGGAAGCATGCCCGGCTCGAAGAAGTAGTCGGCCAGAGGGCCGGCCAAGAGCATCGAGAGAGGGCTGGAGAGCTGTGCGATGAGACGCCGTACGGAAAAGACCTTGCCTTGGATCTCCGGCGGGATCTTGGACTGCCAGATGGCTTGGTTGGAGCTATTCACCAAGGGAAGGAAGAAGCCGACGCAGAACATGGCGGCAGCCCACAGCACTGCTCCTTGGGAGAAACCCAGCAAAGCCATTCCGGCGAAGGACAGGAACCAACCCCCGATAACCCCTTGGATTCGGCGCTTGGGTCCGCCCCAGATGCTGATCAGCAATCCGCCCAAGACGCCGCCTATCCCACCGACCGATTGAACCAAGCCCAAAATCGTGGCGTTGTTGGCGGTGCGGGCCAGGATCATCGGAGTAGAGACAATAAAGCCGAAGGTGGCCAGCAGGTTGCCGAAGAAGAAAGTCAACTGCAACCCCAGCAAGGAGGGAGAGCGGAAGATGTAGCGAAAACCGAATAAAGCTTCCTTGAGGAGATTCCCTGAAGCCTCCTTGGTAAGTTCTGTCTTGGGTGGCTGGGGGATCTTTACGGCGAGCAGGGTGATGATCGCCAGGACGAAACTGACCGCATCCAGCAGGATGATTCCCGGGATGCCGATGGTCACTACCAGGATAGCGGCAATCATTGGGGCAAGAATTCCGGAAGCGCTGTCAGCTACCGAGAGGAGAGCGGATGCGCGGGCAAAATGCTTCTTTTCCAGCATGGTGGAAATAGCTGCGGAATAAGCCGGCCATTGAAAGGCCATAAAGATACCATTGAAGACAGCCAGGGCATAGAGGTGCCACATCTCCAGATGCCCCCAGACCAACAAGGCAAGCATCGCGGAATTGACGACCAGGCCCGCGATGTCTGAGATCATCATGGTCAGCTTACGATTCCAACGGTCTACCAGCGCTCCGGCGAAAGGGGCGAAGAGGATATTGGGCAAGGCGCCGAAGAAACCGAGCAGAGCGAACGAAGTGGCCTGACCGGTGAGCTGCCAGATGTAGATGGCGAGAGCAAAGTTGGCCATAGCGCTGCCCACCAGGGAGACCAACTGGCCGGACCAGACGGTGAGGAAAGCCGGCATTCCGCTGGGCTGTCTTATGTGAATGGGGGGGATCGGATTAGCTGGAGGCAAGGATTCTCCTCAATGGACAGTCTTTTTGCAACATGGGACGATTATCGAGCTTTTGCGCTCTCATTGGCAACCCTGCGATCCAATCCCGCCAGCATTTGCCGCATTCGCCGGAACGGGCGCGAATACTATGGGGAGGAATGCGTAGAGTCATAATGCATCGTGAAAAGGAAACGTACCGTAGAAGTCTGTCGGAATTGTTCTTAAAAATGCCATCTTGTCGGAAGACTCGCCCAAGGGTGCGCTGATTTCTCATGAGAGCGGCCTCAATCCGCCTTCTTTTCCGGTTCCTTTTCATTTCAAGTGGGCAATCTATCAGCCTGTGGCAGCATGTCTAGTCCAGCTTCTCTGACATCAAGGCGACGATGATCTTTAAGAGTCTTGTCGTGCCCAGGAAAGTCAATGATCCCAGAAACCCTGATTGCCCTCAGACTGCCTTACCCACTCGATATGAGAAAGAATCGGCATTGACGATACCGACCTCTGCATCCTCGAATCGCAGGGGGAAGAAAAGGCCTTCCGGCAGAACTAGGCGCGATGATTACTTCGTTGTATGCGCAGGGTCAACGATTGGAGGTTGTGCTACTACGGGTCGCACTATGGCAGGCATCTCAAGGGGGCCGATAGATAACGGTCGATCCACAAGAGGTGTCCCGCGAATAAAGACTGCCTCGTTATAGGATTTCTTCGCATCGGGCGGTATTGGTACTTCAGATACATAGGAATGCCAGCTGGCGATAAAATCACTACGCGTCATTTTCAGCCGTGAACCAAGAAGAAAAGGATCTTCTAAATACACATTCTGGTCGTCCAGACCGATGACAACCATATAATGCCCTACAGTCCAGGTGTCTTCCCACGTGCCGTTCGTAGCCTTGACACGCTGCGAGCGAGTAATGACCGGATAGCCTTTTCGGAGAAACGATTCAATGTCATTGAACGTAACATTCTCTTTCCATTCAGCATCGAATCCCATCTGTTGTGCAACTTTTACTATGTCCCAGGAGTAGGTTCCGTGGGTGGATGACGTGTTTAGCATCGTCCGCAGGTCTGTTTCAAATGAATCTATGCCGTAATAACTCAGGACGGCCTGAAACGCTGATGCGCCACAGGAAGAATACTCAGCCTGCCGGACGTCCGGGACGCCTGTGAGCATGAGCGACGTTGTTTCGGTTTTTACGGCCGAGGAAGAAGGGGAAATGAAAGTACAGCCTGCGGTAAGAAGTAGGGCGGCTTAGATGATAAGCGAGAGAACATTGTATAAAGCCGATTTCTTGAAAGACATCTTTTAGTCTCCTTAAGACTATAGTTTGCTTCTATGACTCGCACTAAATGAAGCAAAAAAGAACCATCACTGTCAAGGACAAATAAAGGGGACAGATTTATTTATTGAATCTTTGGTTTTTCTAAAAATGAGCTGTAAGGCAGTTTGAGGGTGAAAAAGGTCTCTGGGATCATTGGCTTTCTTGAGTCTTCTTCCAGGAGCCGGCAGTGGAGGCGCAGGTTCGTGTAACAAGACCTCTGGGACCATCGGCTTTCCTGAGACGGGACCGCGGCGCCCCAGTGCGGCAAATCTGGAATCGAGACCGTCTCTGAGACTAAGACCTTTCCTGGGACCATCGGCTTTCCTGAGACTGCCGCACCCAAGGCATCTACAGTAACAAGACGGGAGCCAACAGCTATGGCAAGCAACCAACCCGATGGTGGCATTCCCGCGCCTATCTGCCCCACTTCGACACAGAACACCCTGCCGGGGGGGCTATTCAGATGCACCGCGGTGGATCCATGAGAACAGGAACCGCACTGGAGTGCGACGATCCCAGGAGGAGCGCAACACCAGGAATGCCGCAGTTGGGTGCGGCGATTTTAGAGACCTTGATTGCCCTCAGACTGCTTCGCCACTTATTTTGAGAAAGAATCTCTCTCTCCCAATCGCATTGCCAACCCCTGCTTTTTGATGCACAATATTCTTCGTCAAGAAAAATAATTTCTCTATGTTTTCATCTATCGAAAGCAATGACACAAAAGCCTCATCAAACTGAAAGGAGCAGTGCAGATGAAAAAACTCAGAAGTGCAGCCACAGTGCTTGGACTGATACTTTCGCTGGTGATCATCCTATCAGGCTGTTCTCCAGCACAGCCAAAAAACGCTTTAGTGCTCCAAACGGATTTCGGCCTCGAAGATGGCGCTGTTAGCGCCATGCAAGGCGTTGCTGTCGGCGTTGATCCTAATATCAGGATCTTTAACCTGACCCATGAAATACCGCCATATAATGTTTGGGAAGGCGCTTACCGTTTGATGCAAACTGCGCCATACTGGCCTGTTGGAACAGTTTTTGTTTCGGTAGTGGATCCTGGCGTGGGCACCGATAATCTTAAATCCATCGTTCTCAAGACCAAAACAGGGCATTATTTTGTCACACCTGACAATGGAACGCTGACACTTATTTCCGAAATAATGGGAGTTGCCGAGATTCGGCAGATTGATCAGAAGACCAATCGTCTGCCAGGTTCCAGCGAATCTTATACCTTCTTCGGCCGGGATGTTTATGCTTACACCGGCGCCCGCCTGGCTTCCGGCGTTATCACCTTTGAACAGGTTGGCCCGCTTTTGACCACGGAACTTGTTCGCATCCCTTACCAGAAAGCCGAAATCAGTGGCGTCAGCGCAAGTGGAAACATTCCAATTCTGGATATTCAATACGGGAATGTCTGGACCAACATCAATAAAAGCAACGCGGAATCCATGCGGCTAAACGCTGGAGACATGCTGCAGGTGGAGATCTCCAACCAGGGCGCCTTGGTTTACAAAGGAATCATTCCCTTCGCAAATGCATTTGGAGATGTTCCAGAAGGCCAACCACTTGCCTATTTTAATAGTTTGATGAATCTTTCCTTCGCCATTAACATGGACAGCTTCTCAACTGTCAACAAGGTTTATTCCGGACCAGAGTGGACGGTAAAAGTATTGAATACTGCCACCCCGTAGCTATCGGCTTCGATCGATCTTCAAGTGTCGTCCTTTCCAGGTTCCTTTGCCGCTATAGGCGCCGATCAAAGACCGTGTGGCAATGAAAAGAGCGACCAAGATGATCAA
>CAYXFH010000127.1:0-11001 GCA_964464245.1 uncultured bacterium | reverse complement strand
GATCTTTTGGCCAACCACGTTTCCTGCGAAGCGGGTGTGGCTTTGGTGGTGGCAATCTACTCGGCGCTGCGCAACATGTCCGTATTGCCCGGCTTGGTGATCCTGGGAGATTTGACCATCCAGGGCAACATCAAGGGTGTGCGTTCCCTGGTCGAGCCCCTGCAACTGGCGATGGACAATGGTGCGCGCAAGGCCTTGATCCCGCTGGAAAACAAGCGTAGCTTCCTGGAGGTTTCGGCCGACATCATGGAACGAGTGGACCCGGTCTTCTACGGCGATCCGATCACGGCCGCGCTGAAAGCAACAGGGATCAAATAGACTGATTGGTAAGGAGGTTTGATTCATGACCGCACTGCAGCCGCTGGAAATCCCTACTCAAGCAATTTCAGAGTAGTTTGGGGGCACATCTTCAAAACCCGTCCAGCCGAACCACTCCTGCAGCTCGAAAAAAACTACCCAGCGGTTCGTCATGTCAATATCGCCGAGATAGTCATTGCGGTACTCCCTGGCGGTGATTTCAGCCAGCTCTTTTTCCCGATTAACATAAGCGGAGCCACCTTAGGGGGCGGGATCGTCAACACCTCAAATGCGCTTCGCCTTTCGTTTGATCCCTTGTTCGAGCCCATGCTCGGCCCAGATCAGACTGGCTCCTATTCTACTCCCCCATCCCCCACGTCGAACCAAAAGTCGCTGGTTGACAGCGGCCTGTGGTTTCCAGTGCATTTTGTAATCCTCCAAGCCCTTCCCGAAATCAAAAGTCAAGCAACCCTCCTCAATGGCTCGGCGGATGGCCTCAACCTGGAGGATGAATCCGGGGCCAAAACGGGAGAAAAGGTCATCTTGAGCACAGAGGTAGAATGAAAAGCGTCCACCGAAAGAATAGCCGTAAAGAATTGCCACCGGTCGCCCGTCGACGAGGAGGGTGTAGAGCCGCAAAGCTCGTCCCAATAAAGACTTCGCCACTCGTGCGTGGAAAAGGCGAAAACCTGGCTGGAGAAACGAGGAGGGGATCCCTTTGCGAAGCCAGCGGCGCACATTGAGAGAAGCCAAAGTATCCAACCGGCTCTGCAAGTTCCCCTGGTCAGCTTCCTCGATAGACCATTGATGGTCGCGGCTGAGCATCCGGGGGTAATATTTGATCTTGTCGCGACGCTTCTTGCCATAACCGCTCAGGAACTCCTCCCAAGTGGCGGGCAGAGTTAGGTAGGGTAGCTTACTCTGCAAAGAAACTTGAGTAATACCTGGGGGGAAAGAGGCGTGTAAGCGTTGGGAGATGGGATCGTCTGCTGGCAATTCCTGAAGATCACAGAGCTGCCAGCCCGTATGCTCCTCGAGAGCTTGAGGTAATCCATGAGAGAAGGCGTCCTCCTTTCCGGGGCGAACGATGAAACCATGACGATCCGATACGCCAGCGCCGAGGAAAGTGATCCGTTCAAGGCCGAAAAATGAAGTGCCGCAGAGTGGCGCCAGCCCAGCCAAACCGTCCCGATCGTAATAGGCCAGGATGCAGGGTCTTTTACCGGCTCCGAAGACTGCTAGCCAGGCATCCAACCATTCCCAACTACGGAAGAAGTCCGGGGTGGAGGAAGCCAATAAAAAAGGGTTCCAGGAGCTTTTCAGTTCCCGGAGGGAGCCGACTCGCTCCCAACCAGTCGACACGCTATTCGCTTTGACTGGCTTTAATGGTCCGTTCGTCAAAGCCGCAGAGAGCGAGAAAGTTCTCCAGAGCTTCTTGCTTGCCTTTGGACTCTGGTGTCTCTTCGCGCTGTTGAATGGCTCTCCGGTACTCGTTCAAGGCGTGAGCACAAGCGCTGTCCACGCTTTCCTGCTCGATTTGGGCAATGAGGTCTTTGTAGACCAGTCGCCGAGACTCAGCATGTCGCTGCCAGAACTCTGGATTGTTGATGGTCCCGGCAACGAGGAGATCTTGCTTGGCGATCGCCTTGAAAGAGTTTAAACCTTTCAATACGCTTTCCTTCTCAGGAACTAGATGCATGTCTTCTCTCCTTTCTCCAGATCGACAAACTGCTCAGTTCTTAATGCCAACCTCCTATGAATGGCCGCTGTGGGTGGCCAGATGTCTTGACAATAAATACGAGGGGCCTTTTCCCGCTGCAAGCGGGCAAGCAAGCGAAAAAGATCAATCCCCACTTCCGGAAGCTTCAGTTGAACAACCCCTTCTTGCAAAGAGAGCGGGGCGCTCGTTACAACTACACTACCCTCTTCGATGATGCTGTCTCTTAGGTATTTCGCGATGGACGGTGGGCTCCCCTTCCATAGCACCAAGCGTAAAGGTGAGAGAATGGGACCGGCTTCTTGGAAAGGGAGACGGGTCTCTGCGGTCAGTCTCTCGAAGCTTATCGCGCCGATTCGAAGGATTCGGTAGGGAGTCTCAGTCAGGTCCACAATGGTTGACTCCAATCGAACCCTTGGCTCACCGATGCTCGGTTCCTCCTCCCATGCTGTGGATGCTCGATGGCAGGCGCTCGAGTCTTCCTCCAGCAGGAAATCGATCTCTTCACCGATCTCTTCCTCCACATCAAGCGCGTCCAGAGGGCTCAGGCTGCCGCTTTTATTGGCCGAGGAAGCCGCTAACGGGGCGCCCACATAACGGAGGAAGAGTCGACAGGTCTGGGAAGAGGGATAACGGAACGAGACTGTCCCGCTAATAGAGCGAGCCTCCGCCGGAACAAGGGGAGAAGCCGGAACGATCAAGGCCAGGGGACCTGGCCAAAAGCGATCCACCAGGCGGCTGACCACGCTTGGCAAGTCTTGTGAGAATTTAAACAGATCCGGTAACTGCCCGATGTGGAGGCTGAGCGGTTGCCTACCCGCGCGACCTTTTATCGCGTAGATGCGCTGCAAGGCATCCGGGTGAAAGGGGTGCGCACCCAAGCCGAAGACGGTCTCAGTGGGAAAAACTCCAAGACGGCCGCATTTGACTAAACGGGCGGCCTCTTCCGGATCAACGAGGCGGATCATGCAGCTTTCTCCGAGGGGTTGGCAGTTCGGTGTTGAACCCCCGTTCCTCTCCACGCGCCAGACGATCCAGGTTGGTCTGGTGGGCGATCAGAGCCAAACCAAAGAGAATGATGGCCAACATCGTATTGCTGGGTTGCCAGAGCAAGAAAAAGGGGATCAGGGAAAAAGAGGCGGCCAAGGAAGAGATTGAGGGGATGCGCGAGAGGAGAATGCAAACCAGCCAGATGGAAATGGCTGCGGCGATAATGCGCCAGTCCAGAGCGGCTACCACTCCGGCAGTCGTGGCAATGCCTTTTCCACCGCGGAACCCGAGGAAGATCGAATAATCGTGCCCGATCACTGTGCTCAATCCGACCAAGGCGAGTACCTCCGGTGTCACCAGGGGAGCTGCCAGGAAGGTGGGTAAGAAACCTTTGCTGAAATCGAGGAGAAAAATGCCGATTGCCGGCAAGATACCCAGAACCCGGTAGGCGTTGACGGTCCCGATGTTTCCGCTGCCCTTGCGGCGCAGATCGATGTTCCGAAACCAGCCGACGAGCAGGCCGAAAGGGATCGAGCCAACCAGGTAGGCGAGCAGGATTTCCGTCAGGCCGATGTCTCTTCCTCCATTCTCTGTTCTATATACTTAGACTCTAAAGCGTTCAGTAGTTCATCGAGGTTCCCCTCCATGATTACCGGTAAGTTGTAAAGATCCAAGCCGATGCGGTGGTCTGTGAGCCGGTTCTGGGGAAAATTGTAGGTGCGGATTTTCTCCGAGCGATCACCGGACTTCACTTGGAGACGGCGAGAGGAGGTGATCTGATTGGATTGTTCCCGTTGCGCGATCTCCAGGAGACGAGAGCGGAGGATCGTCATAGCTCTCTCTTTGTTTTGCAGTTGAGAGCGCTCATCTTGGCAGGTTACCACCAAGCCGGAGGGAAAATGGGTGATGCGCACAGCTGAATCGGTCTTTTGGACGCATTGACCACCGTGCCCGGATGAGCGATAGACGTCGATGCGCAGATCATCCGGGTTGATTTGCACATCCACTTCTTCCGCTTTCGGTAACACCGCCAGGGTGGCCGTTGAAGTGTGCAGACGGCCTGATGACTCAGTGACCGGGACGCGTTGCACACGGTGGGCTCCGCCCTCGAACTTCAAACGGGAGAAGGCGTCCTTCCCTTTGATCTCCAAAATGATCTCTTTGAAACCACCTAGATCCGTCGGGTTGGAGGAGAGTACTTCGATTTTCCACTTCCGCTTCTCTGCATAGTTGGCGTACATTCGAAAGAGCTGAGCGGCAAAGAGGGCTGCTTCTTCACCCCCCGCCGCCCCACGGATCTCCATGATCACATTGCGCTCATCGTCAGGGTCGCGGGGTAGAAGAAAAGCCCGCAGATCCTTCTGCAATTGGACTTCCTTGGCCTGGAGTTGTGCCAGTTCCTGTTCCGCTAGCTCACGCATCTCGATCTCCTCCGACTCGGAGCGCAATTGTTCGACCTGTTTGACTTGCGATGAATTTTCTTCGAGCTCTTGGAAGGTTCGTAACACAAGGGACACCTCGTGGTAGGCAATGGAGACACTCTGCAACTGGGCTTGGTCAATCTGAACGGATGGCTCGAGAAGCTGTCTCTCCAATTCTTCCTTGCGCCCTTGGTAGCAGGCTTTTTTCTCTAGTAGATTCATTTTCCATTCACTTCGCTCGAGGGCAGGCCCAAGGATGCCTGTAGGGCAGCGATAGCCACTTCCAGTTGGGCGGAAGAAGGTTCCGCTGTTGTCAACTTTTGAGTGGCTAAGCCCGGATAGACGACGACCCGCGTGAAAAGGGAATGCGGGTAAAGCGTGAAGAGGCGGATCAGCTCGAAAGAAAAACCAGCAATCAGGGGAAGGAAGAGAATACGGGAGGCAAACCGCCACCAGGTGCTGGGGAAATCAAGAAAGACGAAGAGGACAAAACTGACGATTAGCACCACTAGTAGGAAACTAGTGCTGCAGCGGGGGTGCAAAGGTGAGAACTTGCTAGCATTTTCCACAGTCAATGGTTCTCCGTGCTCAAAAGTGTGGACAACCTTATGTTCAGCGCCATGATATTGGTAAAGGACTCGTTTCACCTCGGGGATCAAAGAGAGGAGCCACAAGTAGGCAAAGAAGATGCCCAACCGTAGGAATCCTTCCACCACGGCTAACAAGCGGGGGGGGAGCCAAAAAGATAGTAGGCGAGAAAGAAAGAAGGGAGCAACAAAGAAGAGCAGTACGACCAACCCCAAGGCCAAAGCCAAGGAGAAGGCGGTTTGTCCTTTGCTCAGTTTTTCCTCCGGTTTTGAGCCAAGCACAAGGGAGAGGTTAAGCGCTTTTAGGCCGAGAGCGAGGGAATCCCAAAGAGCCGCGATACCTCGTAAGATCGGCCAGCGGAAAAGCGGCGCAGCATCGGCCAAGGATGGGAAAGAAAGGCTCTGCACCATGATAGCCCCGCTTGGTTGGCGAACAGCCATGGCTAATCCTTGAGGGCTGCGCATCATCACCCCTTCCCACACGGCTTGCCCGCCGACCAGGATCTGCGGCGCTTTCCCCAGGACACCCTGCTGGGGGTTATCATGCTGCCGCGGGCTATTCACTTTACTCGAAGGCAGGCCCAATCAAGCCTCCTCGCCGAATTTAGACTCAAGTGATTCCTTCGCTTTGCTCGAGGGCAGGACTTGATGACAATGTCGGCAACGCGCTTCGTATTTCTCCGATGCGCCGATCATAATTACGGGATCCTCGAAATGAGCCGGGTGGCCATTGATCACTCGTTGGGTGCGCGAGGCCACCTCGCCGCAAACTACACAGATGGCTTGCAGCTTGTCCACTTTCTCAGCAACGGCTAACAAGGAAGGGATCGGTCCGAAAGGCAAGCCGCGGAAATCGGTATCCAGGCCGGCTACGATGACCCGCAAGCCGCGGTCGGCGAGAGACTGGCAGACCTGAACCAACAACTCGGGGAAGAATTGAGCCTCATCGATAGCCACCACTTGTGTATCGCCGTGGAGATGCGCGTAGATCTGTTCAGGGTGTTGCAGGTTGAGAGCTTGGGTCGCAACGCCGTCGTGAGAGACGACTTCGCCCTGGCTGTACCGACTGTCTATGGCCGGCTTGAAAACGATCACATTTTGCCGTGCGATGCGAGCCCGCTTGACACGTCGTATCAACTCCTCGCTCTTGCCGGAGAACATGCTGCCACAGATCACTTCCAAAGAACCCTGATTTCTTCGTTCCATTTTTCTTACACCTTCTCGATCGTGCATCCGCCGCAAGACGCCATTTCCTCGATGCAACGAGGCGGCAGGGTAGCGAAACGCCAAGCCGAAGCCAAATTAAAAACAAGTGTGCCCTGGCAGTCCAAGCTATTATCCCAGAAAGCAGTAACCTGTTCCTTACCGTTTGTAAAGAGCCAGGGGCAGGCCATAAAAGAGACGCGAAGCTTGCGGTACCGGGTCGCAGCGGCAAGACGCCACTCTTCATTTGTTCGCGCGTTGACTTTTGCCAAAGCGTTCTCGGGCTTCGCAGAGAGCAACAGAGCCCACCGATCTCCGCACTCGATCAAGATTGGGCGAAGCAGCTCCTCCTGCCGGCATCCAAGCATCTTAGAAGTCGTTGACGGGTGCAAACAAGCTGCGGGCAAGCGTCGTTCCTCCAAGGTCAAGCCGAGTTCCTGCAAGCGCTCACGAAATATATGATAAGAGCTTTGGAAGAAAGCTGACTTTTCGCGCCAGCAAGCGTAGTCGTGCTCAGGACAGTCTGCCTGAAAGCAGGCTGGACCGGACTCGCTGAACAAACCGGGGGCGACGCGCAGTAAGCGCTCGCGCACCAGCCAGGCCAGGCCGCGGATTTCCCATTGGGCCTTCTCACAACAGCGCATCCGGAGGAAATGGTGCAATTCGCGGGCATTCATGGTGAAAAGGATTCGGGTGGCGGAAGCCTGCGGCAGTACGTAACGCGCATCCTCCGACGGGATGCCCAAAATGAGCAACTGTTCATAGATGTCTTGTGTTCGAGAGCAGGCCTCCCGAAACAACCGCTGGGCTTGACCGTGACCACGTAAGCTGGGTGGAGTCACGAAACGAGACATGCTGCCGCAAGAAGTTCCAAGCTGAATAGCCCCCGGCAGGGTGTTCTGTGACATGCTGCCGCAGGCTGTTCTGTCACGCGCTGGAAGATGGCGTTGGCTCTGCTGGGCGAAAGACGCGACGCGATGCCGCACCAGTTGATGAGTGCATACTCGTGAAAGGCCGATGGCTGCAAAAGTGAAGCTGGCGTGTTCTAAGATGGAGAGGTGTCCGTTTTTTAACACTCGTGCAATGATGTCCTTTACCCTCTCCTCGCTCAATCCCTGCCAGATCGTTTGGAGGGAGCTATCACTGGTGCAGAGCCTGGCCGCGGCAGCGCATGTTCTCTCCGGCTGTGGCGTCCAGGCAAGCAATTCCAGCTCCATCTATATCTCGTCGCTCCCGATATAACGAAGAAACTCGGTGTTTGACTTGGTCTTGGTTAACAGATCAAGCAACTTCTCGAGCGCTTCCCCGGACTCCAACGCAGATAAGGCTCGGCGAATGTTCCAGATCTTTCGCAATTCGTCCTCGTTATAAAGGAGTTCTTCGCGGCGCGTGCCGGAACGCTTGATGTCCAAGGCGGGGAAGACGCGACGCTCAAAGATCTTGCGGTCCAAGACCAACTCGAAATTGCCCGTTCCCTTAAACTCCTCGAAGATCACCTCGTCCATCTTGGATCCAGTCTCCACCAGGGCGGTGGCAAGGATGGTCAGACTGCCCCCTTCTTCGATGTTACGGGCTGCGCCGAAGAAACTCTTCGGTCCGTGGATAGCCACTGGATCCAAACCCCCGGAGAGGGTGCGCCCGGATGGAGGCATCACGGCGTTATAAGCTCGCGTCAGTCGAGTGATTCCGTCCAGCAGAATAACTACGTCTTTGCCTTGCTCCACAGAACGCTTGGCTTTCTCCAGCACCAAGCGAGCCACGCGAATGTGATTCTCAGGCAACATATCGAAGGTCGAGGCGACTACTTCTGCGCTGGTGGAGCGTTTGAAGTCAGTCACTTCCTCGGGCCGCTCGTCGACAAGCAGAACCATCACTGCCATATCAGGGTAATTACGGGTGATAGCCTGGGCTGTCTTCTTTAGGATGGTGGTCTTGCCGGCCTTTGGCGGGGAGACGATCATCCCTCGCTGTCCGCGCCCTAAGGGTGAGATAAGATCAATGAGACGCGTGGAGTATTCGAAGGGGGTGGTCTCCAGGTGAAGCCGCTTGTTCGGGAAGATTGGGGTCAAGCTTTCAAAGAGTGGACGGTTGCGGGAAACCTCTGGGTCCAACCCGTTGACTTCCTTCACGCGCAGTAAGGCAAGGTATTTCTCCTTTTCCATCGGCTGGCGCACCCATCCGGTGATCATGTCGCCATCGCGCAGGCCGAACCGTTTGATCTGCGAGGGGGAGACGTAGATATCGGTGGGAGAAGGGACATAATGGGAGCGTAGGAAACCATAACCTTCCTCATGGATCTCCAGAACTCCTGCCACCAAGTCGCCACGAACAGGCTCCTCCTTCACAGTGGTTTTTTCCTCACGCGGCGTTTCCCTCGTCTCCGGCGGCTCTTGCCGGTCCCGCCCTTCTCGCTGCTCTGATCTTTCCCGGTATTCATGAATCTCGGGGCGATCTCGATAGTCTCTGGTCTCTCCCCGGTTTGTGTTTTCACGAGACTCCGAGCGGTAACGGGGTTCTCGATTGTCGACAGGCTTGGCGATTGGTTTTGGGGCTGGCGGGGTGGGGGCTGGCGGGGGGGGTTCCTCCTGGAGCATCCGCTCGAAAAGGAGTTGAGCCAACTCAACTTTCTTGTATCGGTTGTAGTAGGGGATGTTCTTCTCGCTCGCCATCCGTTGCAGCTCGAGCGCTTTCTTTTCGTTCAGTTCTTCCAGTGTGTACTTAGGCATTCACTTCTTCTCCAAACTAGGTGCAACCTTCTGCCAATCCTCCAGGAATCGCTTCACCCCGGCATTGGTAAGAGGGTGCTGCAGCATTCCTTCCAAGACGCTGAAGGGGATGGTGGCGATGTGGGCGCCGGCTTGGGCTGCTTGCGTCACATGGAGTGGGTGTCGAATAGAGGCAGCGATCACCCGGGTGGGGAAATCGTAGCTCTCGAAGACCGTAGCGATCTGTTCCACCAAAGCCATGCCGTCATGCCCGATATCATCGAGACGGCCGACGAAGGGGCTCACGTAGGAAGCCCCGGCTAGGGCGGCAAGCAAGGCTTGGTTGAGAGTAAAGACCAAGGTCACATTGGTTTGGATTCCGGCTGCAGCCAAGTCCTTGACGGCTTTCAAACCTTCCTTGGTCATCGGGATCTTGACCACCACGTTCGGCGCCCAAGTAGAAAATTCGCGGGCTTCTCGAACCATTGAAGCAGCATCTTGCGCCAGAACCTCCACCGAGACGGGTCCCGGCACTGTCTGGCAAATCTCGATCACCCTCTCCTGATAGGAGATTTGTTCTTTTGCCATCAGGGTTGGGTTGGTCGTCACTCCAGAGATGACACCCCAGCAGACAGCTTCACGGATCTCATCGAGGTTGGCGGTGTCTAGAAATAGTTGCATCATGAACCTCCAAAGGTTGCGGGCTTGTATCGGATTCGAATCACTTCTCAAGGGAATCGGTTTATCCCCTATCTTATTAGCCTCAATCCTACACCCGTTCCGCTAGGAGGGCAATCCCCTGGCCACCGCCGATACAAAGGGCGGCCAAACCAGTGCAGACTTGACCTCCGGTCGGGCACGGGCGATGCTCCATCTCATGCAAGAGGGTCACCAGGATGCGTGCGCCTGAGGCGCCAATTGGATGGCCGAGGGCGATCGCTCCCCCGTTGAGGTTGACGCGCTCGGGAGAAATTTGGAGCTCTCGCAGGACTGCCAGAGACTGGGCGGCAAAGGCTTCATTTAATTCCAGGAACTCGACCTGATCAAGCAACACGCCGGCTTTAGTCAATGCTTTCCGCGTTGCCGGCACTGGCCCCAAGCCCATCGCAGAGGGGTCAACGCCGGCGACTGCCCAACTGCGGATGATCGCTAGGGGTCTTAGCCCCAGCTCTTTTGCTCGATTTCCAGAAGCCAACAAGACGAAAGCGGCGCCATCGTTAATCCCCGAAGAGTTCCCAACCGTCACTGTGCCGTCCTTCTTAAAAGCGGGGCGCAGCCGCGCTAGCTTCTCCGGGCTCGCGTCCAGGCGGACGTGCTCGTCTATTTGAAACAAAACAGCCTGCGGCAGCATGTTTGGTTCACCTTTCCCTTGGGGCGCCAAGACAGGCACAATTTCCTCTTGGAACCGTCCCTCCCGGATGGCTTGGCCGGCTTTCCGCTGGCTGGTTAAAGCAAAATCATCCTGCTCTTGTCGACTGATCCCGTATTTGGCAGCCAAATTTTCTGCAGTGATGCCCATGTGCTCATCGGTAAAAACATCCCATAGACCATCTCCAATCATCCCGTCGACAACTGTCTCATTGCCCAGGCGGAAGCCTGCTCGGGCCTTGGGGAGGAGATAGGGAGCTCGGCTCATATTCTCGATGCCCCCTGCAAGGATCAGGTCAGCCTCCCCGAGAAGAATCTCCTGGGCGCCGCTGACAACTGCCTGCAAGCCCGAGCCGCAGACGCGATTGACCGTGAAAGCGGTCGATTCTACAGGCAGACCTGCCTTAAGGGCTATTTGCCGAGCTGGGTTCATACCTTGTCCGGCCGGCAGCGCACAGCCAGCGATCAGCTCGCTGATCTGGGCGGGCGGAACTCCGGTCTCCGCCAGGATGGCCTTGGCGACGATGGCGCCGAGGTCAACCGCGGGAATATCTTTCAAACTCCCCATGAAAGCGCCAATCGCAGTCCGCTTGGCAGAACAAATCCAGACTTCATTCATTCCACTCTTCTCCTTCTAATCGTGATCTTATTTGTGAATCCCATTCTCGCATCACCGCACAGGAACGATCGAACGATGCGACTGATTTAATAAG
>CAYXFH010000126.1:0-3807 GCA_964464245.1 uncultured bacterium | reverse complement strand
TGGGGATGGCTTGTTTAGAAATTTAAGGGCTAGGGCGACCACGGGAAAAAACAGCGAGGGTGATTGGATCCGGGGAGTTGAAAAAGGGTTTTGCTTCGAACATTTTTTAGCCGAAATCGTAAATGAGGATGGGGAGGGGGAAAGAAGTGGGAGGGGGGGGGGGAGGGGGGGTGGGGGGCTCCTGGGGGGGTTCGGTGGGGGTCGGGGTCGGGGATTCGCTGGGAGAGGGTGTCGGCGGGGGCGGCGGGGGCGGCGGAGCCCAGAAACCGGTCTTCCCTTGCCGTGCTTCCTGCTCCAGGACGAGCATTTCCTGCGCATAAAGGGTATCGGGCGACTGGGTGGCGGCCAGTGCCTCTCCTTCGCGCACCATCATTCCGTTTACCGTCTCATCGCCCAGGAAAGCCCAACGAAGCAGACGCCCTTCCGGGTCGTTGAGGGTGGTGTCCTTCTCTAAAAAAACAACCTTTCCTTCCACCAGCGCTTTCATCGCGGCAAGAGATTCGGCGTAGTGTTCCTCGCCAGGCTCGGGCGGCCGAATTCCCAGCAAGCGCACTGTGAAGGGACCGTCCGGCAACTGCGCCTGGAAGGTGCGGGGATCGTCCACTTGGGTGACCAGCCCCAGCTCTCCTGGGAAAGAGAGGGTCACTGAACGGTTGACTTCTGACCAGGACACCTCCGCATCTAGCGCCTCGCTGATGAAGCGCACTGGCGCCCATGTGCGATCGTGGCGAAGGAAAGGAGCGACATCCATCATCCAGCTTTGCTGGGGCGATCCGAGGTTCCCTTGGATAACCAGCTCGTTGGAGCCAATGGCGATGCGCAGCCGGCGACCGCGCTGGGTGATTGTGATGGTCCGGGTGGCGTCATCCCAGTCGACCTGGGCTGCCAGCGCTTCGCTGATGAAGCGCACCGGCGCCCAAGTGCGGCCGCTCTCGATGAAAGGGGCTGAGTCCAGGGGACGGACCAGGCCGTTGATGACGATGGAGGGGGTGTCGACAAAGAGCTGTATGGTAGATCGGGGACCGGCCGAAGTGGCCGGCAAGGTGATCCACAAGACCACCCCGGCCACGACCAGAAAAGCGAGGAGAGCCCACAGGAACCTCCGGTTGCTCCAAAGGTTCTCGTACCAGAATAGCTGCCGCGGTTTGCGAGGCAGTCGAGCCTGCGTGGTAGAAATAGGCGCTTGAATCATCTTTTATGTTATCGTAGGTGAATCTAACAGGAGCCACAAGTGATGAACCGTCAAGTCGTTTTATCGGAGGGTTTGGCGTACCCCGAGGAAGGGGAGGCATCGCCATGCCGGTGATCCAGTTCTACGCCGAGGAAAATCGCAACCTGGTGAAAAGCGTCCTGCTGATTGGGCTCTTCGTGGTCCTGATGGGCGCTTTCGGCCTTCTTGTAGATATCCTTTTCGGGATCATGCCATGGGCTACCTCCATTTTCCTCGGCATCGCCCTCTTGCAGGTCTTGGTGGGGCTGCTCTCCGGCCCCTCGCTGGTGCTCTCCTCGATGGGAGCCCAGCCGATCTGCCCCGAGCAAGAACTAGAGCACCGTGAACTGGCGCACATCGTGGAAGAGCTGACTATTGCCTCCGGATTGCCCGCCCCGAAGATCTACTATCTGCCTGGGGAGATGGGCGTCAACGCTTTTGCCACCGGTCTGCGCCGGGACAGAGCGTTCGTCTGTGTCACCCAGGGGTTGCTGGATCGCTTGGACCGCGAGGAGACGCAGGGGGTGGTGGCGCACGAGCTAAGCCATATCTTTCATCGCGACATGCTCTACATGACTTTGTTGTCCGCTATCCTGGGAGCGATGGTGATCGTCCAGGTGCTTGCCTTCACCGGCCTGCGGGGTGCCTTAAGCTTCAGCGACTCGGATAACCTGAGTGGTTGCCTGGCCGCATCCCTCTTTCTTTTAGTGATTGGGGTCCTCTCTACCCTTTTCTCGCTGGTCGGGCGGCTGCTGGTGTTGGCTGTCTCCCGTTCGCGGGAGTACCTGGCTGATGCCAGATCGGTCGAGTTCACCCGCAACCCATACGGCCTTTCCCGCGCCTTGCGGAATATCGCCGGGCAGGAGAGGACAGTGGGGGCAGCTAATATGGCCACCGCCCATCTTTTTATTTCGGACCCACTCGATAGAGCAGTGAACGAGCGTGAAGGTTTTTGGGCCAACCTCTTCAGTACACACCCCCCGCTGGCACAGCGAATCGCTCGCCTGGAGGGGATTCCGCGGCAAGCCGTTCAATTGATCCCCGCCTCCGTGGGAAGGAAGGCTCCCCCATTGCTGGACGGGCTCGTTTGGCTGGTGCGGTCCGGGTCACAACTCTCTGAACAAGAGGTCAGCCATCTGACCACCAGCGCCGGCTTCCCTCCCCAGGGAGAGGAGAGACAGACGCTGCGACAATGGGGGGAGGTTCTGGTGGCTTACCGGAAAGATCCCAATGAGGAGGGGCGGCAAACCGCGGAGAAAGCCCTGCAGGAAGCAGGCCTGACTGCCGCTGAAGCCCAGCGAGCGCTCCGGGATTCAATCGCCGGCAGCAAAGAGGAGAAGGAGATTTCTCCTCCTCCCGGCGCGCTGGTGGTGGAGGCATACGGCAGCAGCCGCTGGCGCTCTCTGGAAGAGGTTACCCAACAGACAACCGGCGACGTCCCTATCTTCCTAAAGGCCGGTTTCCATATCATGGCGGCGCCAATGCGCGTGGATCGCCAGCTTACCTTGGTGGGCGCTGGACTGGAACGAACCCGCCTTCTCTACAGCGGTCCGGACGCGGCCATCCTGGTGGTCGAGGGAGGTTCTCTCAAGGCGGAGGGGATTGCCTTCGAACACGGGTCAGCCGCTTGGGGAAGCGTCCTGGCCGCCGAGGGCGGGACTCTCTCCCTGGAGCGCTGTTCCCTGCGGGGAGGCCGTTGGGATCCCCAAGAAGAACGAGGAGGCGCCGGCCTCTCGGTATCGGGGGAAGCGACAGGGCGGGTGGTTGGTTGCCGTTTCCTGGCAAACCAGGGGAACGGCGCGGTGCTGGGGGGAAAGTCGCAACTGCTTTTAGAGGATAACACGTTGGAAGAAAACGGATTGGCCGGCTTGGCCATCGTCGGCAGCTATGCCGGGACGGTCCGCGGCAACCGCCTGCAGCGCAATCAGGGACAAGGGATCGTTGTCACAGGGGAAAGCCGACCCCTGCTGGAGCGGAACTTCTGCTTGGGCAACGACCGGGACGGCATCCTCGTTCAGGGGCAAGCCACGCCTTCGCTGGAGGGGAACCGCTGCGAAGGGAACCAGGGTTTTGGCCTGCGCTTCAGCCAGGAGGGCGGCGGCCAGGCTCGGGGGAATCGTTGCAGCGGCAACAACCGAGGCGAGCAGCGGGTAGAGGACCAAGCCAAACCGAAGATTGAGAAGCTGAAGTAAGGTTCCTATCGCCACTTCGCCACCAACTGAGGAGCTGACCTCGGCGCTGCATCGCTGTTCCTGCATTAGAATCTGGAAAGACTTCGTCCGGCGTATATAATGAGGGGGTGATGGAACCTAGCCTTTGGTTGTGGGTAGCCCCTTTGATTCTCATCGAGCTTGGCCTTCTTTTCGTTGCCTTGCGCGATCTTTTGCGCCGCCGCCCTCCTCATTGGGTATTATGGCTGGTGGCAGTGATCTTCTTTCAGGTGATCGGTCCAGTGCTTTATCTACTCATCGGACGCAAGGAGGACGATGGAACTCGCGATCCAGACCCGTGAGCTGAGCAAGCGTTACGGCCGCCACCTGGCCCTTGATCGGCTCTCCCTGGAAGTGCCCTGCGGGTCTATCTTCGCTTTCCTGGGA
>CAYXFH010000125.1:0-7073 GCA_964464245.1 uncultured bacterium | reverse complement strand
GCGAGGAAGCCGCCTCTTTGCGCATCGTGGAGCCTTACTTTAAGAAGGAGCCCTACATGGACCAGGGCGGGCTGGATTATGTGGGAGGTTCGAAATACGCAGCGAAGACCACGCAATACTGGTTTGTCCACACGCTCTCCGGCATTCTGATGAGTATGATCAAGAACCGGCTAGTCGTTGAGCATTTCTCCGAATACGAGACGGATATTTCTGCCGGGCATCGCCGGATCGAAGAGGCGAAAGCCGGAATACCGCTGAGTTATATCCTGATCGGGAGAAAACAGAGAGCCTAACATTGATTGACTTGCCTTATTATCCTGATAATGTAAGAAAGTCGGTTTTGCGTGCGGTTTGTCCCGAAGTTCATGATCAGCTTCATCGAAACGCTCCGCTCCGGGAGATGGCTATGGTTAACAGAACAAGGTCGACAGCCCGCACAGCCAACCTTGTTGGATCTAATACTGCTTAATAGGAGGTTTAGATGTCTTTGGACGCCGCAGCGGAAAAACAGTTCTATTTGGAAACGCAGGTTATGTTTGATGAGCTTCTGCGTGATTCGCCAGGCGCAGCGACCTTCCTGGGCGATCATCGCTACGATGACCGGCTGGGGGATTATTCCCCGGCGGCCATCGCCGACCAACGCCGCCGGCTCGGCCAATGGCTGGAAAAGTTCCAGAGCTATCCTGCTGTAAACTGGACCTTGGACGCCCAAATTGATCGGACCCTGACCATCCAGATCCTCAAGCAGTTCATTCGCGGCTTCGACCGCCTGCGCACACTGCAGCGCGACCCCAGCAGCGGGTCCAACGAATGCCTGGGTGGCGTCTACGGGCTGATCGTCCGCGAGTTCGCTCCCTTGCCCGAGCGGATGAAAGGCATCCTGGGCCGTCTGCAAGAGACGCCGCGCGTCTTACAGGAGAGCCGGGCCTTGATCATCCCGGCCGAGGTTCCGCGCGTCTGGGCGGAGGTGGCGATTGATTCTGCGCAGCAGGGCGTCGGCCTGTTTGCAGCCTTCATTCCGATCTTGGCCGAGGCTGTCCCGGATCTGAAAGAACCCGTATTGCTTGCAGCCCAAGCCGCTGCGGGCGCCCTGCAAGAGTATGCTGCATGGATCCAGCAAGAGGTGTTGCCCAAAGCCCAGGGAGATTTCGCAGTCGGCCAGGAGCTTTTCAACGAGATCCTGCGCGAGGACCACATGGTGGAGTACGACAGCGATGCCTTGCTCGCCACCGGCTGGCGGCTGTACGAGGACACTCGGCGGCAGATGAAAGAACTCGCCGGCCGGATCGACCCAGGCAAGACCGTGGAAGAGCTGCTGGAGGAGTCCAAGCAGGAGCATCCCACTGCCGAGGGGTTGCTGGACGCCTATCGCCAGTCCATGGACGCCGCCCGGCAGTTCGTCATTGATCGCCAGATCGCCTCTATCCCCCCGGGCGAGTGCATTCGCATCATCCCTACTCCGCCCTTTCAGCGCCCGATGCTCCCTTATGCAGCCTACAATATGCCCGGCTTCCTGGAGAAAATCCAGGAAGGCATTTTCGTGGTGACTCCAGTGGAGGAAGGGGCCGATCCCGAGGCGACCGAGAGGAAGCTGCGCGGTCACCCCTGGGCCGACATCCCAGTGACCGCGCTGCACGAGGCCTACCCCGGCCACCACCTGCAACTAGTCGTGGCCAACCGGACGCCCTCACTGCCCCGGCTGTTCGGGGGGTTTCTCTCCTCCTTGTTCATCGAGGGATGGGCCTTCTACTGCGAAGAGCTGATGGAGGAACTCGGTTTCATCGACCAACCCATCCAGAAGCTCGCCCGCCTGCAAGCTCAGTTGTGGCGAGCCTCGCGCATCATTCTGGATCCCTCGCTGCACACCGGAAAGATGACCGTGGAGGAGGCCATCGGCTTCCTGGTGGAACGGGCCGGCCTGGAGCCGGATGACGCCAGGGCCGAGGTGATCCGCTACACCACCACCCCTACCCAGCCTCAAAGCTATCTGATGGGCAAGCTGCAGATCCTGGACATCGTCGCTGAGTACCGGATCCGATACCCACATGCCACCATGCGCCAGATGCACGATGCCATCCTCCAGAGTGGGTCACTGCCGCCACGGTTGATGCGCTTGCGGCTCTTCGGCGAAGGGGCGCCCCATCCAGACAGCGGGTTGGACTAGGAGGTTTCTATAGCGAGGCAATTGCAGGACCAGGCCTACCTCCTCTCCAACGTCCTCTTGTGGCCGATTGAACTGCTGGCTTTCCGCCGCTTTCGACAAGATCTGTTGCACGATCTGTCCGGCAGAATTCTGGAAGTGGGAGTGGGCACCGGCAAGAACCTTCCCTATTACGATACTGGAAAGGTGCAATTAACGGGAGTGGACCTCAGCCCGGGGCTGCTGAGACGGGCCCGCCGGGCGGCGAAGCGTCTCCATCTTGCGGTTGACTTGCGCCCGATGGATGCCGAGCGCTTGGCCTTTCCCGATCAAACCTTTGACATCGTGGTGTGCACCTTCTTCCTCTGCTCGGTCCCTTCCCCAGCGCTGGTATTGCAGGAAATGACGCGAGTGGTGAAGCCCGACGGCCGGATCCTGATGTTGGAGCATGTCCTCAGCATGGTTCCACATCTAGCCCGCCTGGAACATTGGATCGGGGCGCACATGGAGCCGGACACCCTGTCCTACATTGCGCAGTCCGGTTTATGGCTTGTGGAAGACCGGAAGTTGATGCTGGGGGACATCATCCGTCGGCTGGAGTGCCGCGTCCCCTTGGGGTCAGGTCTTTAGATTTAGCGTTTTTCGTCGCACCTTCTGGTGAATAATCAGTGGCTGTCCCCAATTAAAAATGGATTTCCGCGGCCGCTTTCAATGTCACGATCCCGCTTTCTTTCAGGGTGCGGTTCCAGTATCGGATTATCCACAACGCCCGCTTGCTGAAGTTGCTGTGACCGTCTTCCACCAAAATGACCTGGTACCCCAACTCGTGGGCTCCGATACAGGTCGCGCGAACGCAGCCTTGGGTGAGCATCCCCGTGATGATCAACTGCTGAACACCCCTTGCCCGTAGTTCCTGGTCCAAGGAAGTCTCGTCGAAGGCATTGGGCCTGCGCTTGTGGACGATCTGTTCATGTTCTAGCGGCTGAATCGCGGGATGTAGCTGCCATAGGTCAGAACCTCTCACCAATGTGCCTTCATTGGCGTGCTGCACGTAGATGACGGGAACCCCGTCCCGGTGCGCCTGGTCCACCAGGATATTGATGTTCGCCAGCACCTCTTCCGGGTGGTACATCGGGGTGGCTCTCTGAAAAAGTCCCCATTGTACATCGACTACGAGCAAAGCCATGCACCCCGATTTCTTTTTCCTTGTTTGATTCATCAGATTCTCCTCCGAGTCAGGTTTCTTTCAACATCCTGCGAATGTGATTGTACGTTCTTGCACCTATTCGCGAAGACCTATCGCTCTCAATCGTCAATCGGTGTGCAATGTGGTAGATGATACCAAGACCACTAGAGCGGTCGCTAGGCGCGAGGAGGCCAGGAACTCTGCCCGAGCCAATCTGGAAGCAGGATGGGGCTTGCAACCGCAAGCACGTTTGATGCGGGCCTTGTTTTCAACGAGCTGGTTGGCCTTGAAGAAGAGCTCAATGAGTTCGATTCGGTCTTCTTTCGGGAATCAGGCATGGACGAGTCGCAGACCAGTATCTGCCCCACGACCTTTAAGTGCGCGGCAAGCGATGCGCTTGGCGATGTATACCTCCGGGTAGTCGAGGTCGAGCCCGGCTACTCGTTCAATTCTGCCACCCGCCGGCTCACCGCGCAGGAAAAGAGTGAGTGGTTTTTCGATGAAGCTCCGTATGTCGGCGTCAAGGGTCGAGAACCGCCGGCTGAGCCGCTTCAGGTCTTGGTCGAATTCAGGGAGGCGGACGACCGAGCTAATCGGTCTCGACATATTCACGCTGAGAATACGGCGCAGTGCGGTAAAAGACCATTTCGTAATCGATGTCTTTGCCCGGAGCAGTGGACCGCCAGGGGAAGTCAGCGTGCGAGTAGTCGCTGATTTGCTGCGCGCTCATGTCCGCGAGCCGCTCGAGGACTTCGTCGATGTGTTTCACCTGCAACCCGGACAGCGCGGTCAAATCTGGGTCGCGAAGCGGTAAGTACTTGGTTTGCGGGTAATTGAAGTGCCGGCTCCGGACACGCTCGAGTTCGCCTGCCACGCACATCTCTGTAACGACTTGGCGGAACTCGCGAGGCGTCGGGCCGTACTGGTTGTGGATGTAGGTCGCGCCGATAAGCTGTTCCTCATATTTCTCGTAGTAATCGAAGTCAATGAAGTAGAGCAATTTGTAGAGAGTGCTCTCGCCGGTGTTGGGCCGTGATCCGACATATTTGAGGACGTAGAGCAAAACCTCGCGAAATTTGACAAGGTCGCGTTGAGGGATGTGGTTGCGCAGCACGGGCAGGGGTTGGTTGGCCGGCGCCTGGCGCGCGACCGTAAGCTCCGGCTCGATCTCGGCGCCGACCAAGATTCCAACGGTTGAGTTCAGCGCCTGTGCCAGTTTAACTAATTCCTCGGAACATACCTTACGCGCAGCATTTTCAGTCTGGGAGAGTGCGCTTCGCGAGACTCCGACCTGGGCAGCAAGTTGCGACTGACTCAAGCCTGCGCGTTCTCGCAGTTCTTTCAGGCGGCGGCCGAGCGTTGTTGTTGGATTCATCAGATTGCCTCCTGGTTCATAATAACCGATTGTAACCGCTGTTCGATTTCATGTCCAGGCATTGATAGATTATCACGCAAAGCATTAGAGGGCAGGGTTGCCATTCATTCTCCTCTTTTTTGTGCAGAGGCAGTCTGAGAACCAGCTAATCTCCGAGATTCTTTCATGTCAAGTGGGCAACTTACCACCCTGCGGCAGCATGTCTGGAAACCCTGCGGCAGCATGTCTTTACCAGCTTCCCTGTAATCAAGGCGATGATGATCTTTTAGAGTCTTCTCGGTCCCATGGATATGGTTTACGCCGGAGTGGCCCTCGTAGGGGCGAGTTTCAAACCAGCCCACGCACGGGCTGTCTCGGTATGGTGACGCCTTATTCTCCAGAACGCCCTGCCGCCGGGAACTATCGAGCTGCCGGGGGTTAGGGAGCAACACATGCGTCGCCCCTACGTGGATTATCGAATTGCCGCAAGTTGATTTTTGTCGTCAGCCTCAATGATCGCAGAGACATTGTTTACCCTCAGACTGTCTTACCTGCTCAGTTTGAGAAAGAACCAATCCGAGATCGATACAAGGCAGCGATTGCTTCACCGGCCGAGCTTGGAGCAGTCGCTGCTCATGGAAACAGGCGTTGGAAAGGCCAAGAGCAACGGGAACATCGCGACGCCATAGAGCGGTTCAGTTGCACCTAGCAGAAAGTAGCCCGGCATATTGAGTAACACTATCTCAACGATCAGCCGCAGCGCGAAGAAACGCTAAATCTAAAGACCTGACCCCGAGGAGAGCCAGGCGGCTAGGTCTACCCCGACCGGGAAATAGCTGCCGCTGGAGGTCTGGCAGCGGTAGTCGCCGCGGTAATCGCCGGCCTCGATCCGCTCCAGCATCTCCACCAACCGGTCGACGTCTTCCTCGTTGCTGAAGCAGCCGAAACTGGCCCGCACCAACCCGGGGAGAGTGCTGCGGTCGTGGTGCAGCGCCCTCTCCTTGAATGCATCGAACACCTGCCGATCTACCCCCAGCAATTCAATCACGTAGGGGTGGGCGCAGAAACAGCCGTCGCGCACAGCGATGCCACCCTCGAAACTGAGGATGGCCGCCACTTTGGCATGGGGAATCGGTTCCAGGTTGAAGGCGATCACTCCCACCCGGTCCTCCAAGCGCTCGGGATCGGCCGAGCCGTAGATCCGCAGACCCTTCACCTTGGCCAATCGCTGCAGAGCATAGCGGGTGAGGGAGGCCTCGTGAGCGGCGATCCGTTCCATCCCCACCTCCTGCAAGATTTGAATGGCGGCGGCCAGCGCCACCGCGCCGACCACGTTGGGGCTGCCGGCCTCTTCCCGCTGCGGCGCATCGGCCCAGAAGACCTCATCGCGAGAGACGATCTCGATGGTCCCTCCCCCCACCATGTCGGGGGGGCCGTCTTGGAAGAAATCCTGCGGTCCGATCAGGACCCCGCTGCCGAAGGGGGCATAGAGCTTGTGTCCGGAGAGGGCCAGGAAATCGAGGTGACCGGGGCTGTTGCTCTCCCCCATCGAGACGGAGCGGTGGGGAGCCAGTTGGGCGCAGTCGGCGAAGAAAAGAGCACCGGCCTGATGGGCCAACTCGGCGGCTTCATGCAAGGGGTTGATGAATCCGGTCACATTGGAGGCGCCCGTCACCGCCACCAGCCGCACCTGGCCGGAGAGCCGCTGTAGCTTGCCGGCCAGGTCGTCCAAGTCGAGGGAGCCCTCCGGGGTCAGCCCGACGTATTCCACCCGGCCTCTCCCCCGCCAAGGCAGATCATTGGAGTGGTGCTCCATCCCGGTTGTCAGCACGACCTCGCCGGGCTGCAGGGGGATTCGATGGGCCAGCTTGTTGATCGCCTCGGTGGTGTTCTTGACGAAGATCACGCAGTCCCGCGCCGTGTCGGCGCCGCAGAAGCTCGCTACGATCTGGCGGGAGCGTTCATAGGCGTCGGTGGTGAGCATTGACTTGTAGCCGGAGCCGCGATGCACGCTGGAGTACCACTCCAGCAACTCGTTCACCTTCTCCTGCACGGGACGAAGGGCGGGAGCGCTGGCCGCATTGTCCAGGTAGACGTAGGGCTTCATACTGCCGTCGAGAAGAGGGACCGGACGGTCGATCCCCACGATCTGTCTACGCAACGCGGCCACTTCCATGCTGTTCATCCTTTCTTAATCGTCTCTCTCACTGTTCGCGACCTGCTAGTCGTTTAACCAGACCCACTCCAGTCCAGGAACCAGGGCGCGCATCCAGAAAGCGCTCTTGGCTGGGAAGACGGCGCCGTTGGCGATGGTGATGTAGCTGCCGCCGACCCAGGCGAAGAAGGGCTTTGCCAGCAGGCCGAAGGAGATGGCTTGGTCCAAGGTCCAGAGG
>CAYXFH010000124.1:0-14288 GCA_964464245.1 uncultured bacterium | reverse complement strand
CACCATCGAAGAAGTGCTGGGGTGGAACAGCCTCATCGATCTCTCTACCATGTGGGCGATCGATGCCTCGGGCAGCAGCCTGGATGACCACTGCAGCGCCTTCATCGCCACCGGCTCCTACACCGCGGACGGGGAGATCGTTATGGGTCAAAATAGCTGGGCGGACTACGCCGGCTTCGATGTCTGGCGGGTGATGCTCGACCTGCGGCCCGACCAGGGGTATCAAATGGTGATGCAGTCTGCTCCCGGGCTGGTATGGTCGGGTAGCGACTACTTCATTACCGGCGCCGGCCTGATTGGCTGTGAAACCACCATCTATAACTGGCAACGCTTCGACCCGACGGGGCTTCCCGCTTTCCTGCGGACGCGCTGGGCGATGCAATACGCCGATTCCATCGACGGATTTGTGGAGATCCTCAATGACCGCAACAACGGGGGGTATGCGAACAGTTGGCTGCTGGGCGACGTGGGCAACAATGAGATCGCCCGCTTCGAGCAAGGCTTGGCGGCGACCCGCTTGGACCGGACCTTTGATGGCTGTTACGCCGGCTATAACGCTGCCGAAGACCCCGCTGTTCAAGCCGAGGCGGGGGGATGGAACGCCGATGATCGGTCCAACTTCAGCGGCGCCCGGCGCATCCGCTGGAGCCAACTGCTGGAGGAAAACAAGGGCGTCCTCGATGCCGAGCTGGGAATGACAATGCTGGGAGATCACTACGATACCTGGCTGGAGGCGGAAGCGCCCTCCTCACGCACCCTCTGCGGGCATTACGAGCAATATGGCGTTCCCTGCGGGGCGATGGATGGCAAGGTGACAACGAGTGAAATGGCCCGCCAGATGTCCACCTGGGCTCGCTGGGGATTGCCCTGCGGGACGCCGTTCAATGCCGCACAGTCCATTGCTGAAAACCCCGGATATGGCCGTCTGGAAGGCCTCCTCTCAGATCTCCCTACTCAACCCTGGACCCAATTTTGAATCTTCCCGTCTTTCACACTTTCAAAGCTCGTGTTTTGATCCTCCTCTTCCTGATCCTGGCCATCACTGGCAGCACGGTTCTGCTCCTGGTACAGAGAGAAGTCAACGGCGCCATAACGACCAACCAGGAACAGTCCGTCCAGAATGTCCTTCGACTCACTTTTCTCAGTGTGGAGAGCCAATATCAAGATCTGGTGGCGCACCGTGAATTCGCCTTGCAAGAACGCAAGACCCAGTTGCAGGATCTTTCCGGGGTGGTCCAAGAGGGTTTGAATGCCTTTGCCCAAGAGGCGGCGGCTACTGGAGACTTGGCTGCCGCCCAGAAAAGCGCCCTGGCTTGGCTGAAGAGCATCCGCTACCGCAACGATGACTATTTTTTCACCTACAATCAGGACTTCGTGGCCATCGCCCATCCGGACCCCCGGGTGGAAGGAAAAGATATGAAGGGTTACATCGACCCGATGGGCAACCACGTCTACAACCAACTCATGAAGGTCCTCCAAGAACAGGGCGCCGGTTTCCTGACCTTTTGGTTCACTCGCTTGGACTCGCCGGACCCGGTCGAGAAACTGGGGTATGTCTTTTCCTTCGAACCGTGGGGTTGGATCATCGGCACCGGCGTCTACATCGAGGACATCCAGGCAGAGGCGGAACGAAAGAAGCAGGAGATCGTCGCGACCTTGGGCAATGAACTTTCTCGCATCCGGATTGCCCAGACCGGCTACCTTTTCCTCTTCGATGGGGACGGCCTCCTTCTCGCTCACCCTCAGTTGAACGCGCCCCTGGGGATCACCGCCACCGGCTTCGCCTCCATCGTCAACCCATCCACTGGGCATCTCCTCTGGAAGGATCTGGAAGCGGCCGCAGCCAATCCCGACGTGGCCATCACTTTTCTGTGGGACAAGCCGGAGGATAACAGCCGGGCGCTCTTCCGCAACGAATCGTATGTTCGCTATTTCGCGCCGCTGGATTGGTTCCTGGCCTCCTCCGCCTTCCGGGAGGAATTGGAAGCCCCCGGTCGCGCTCTCTCCTGGGAGCTGGCCGCGGTATTGGGCGGGATCTTCCTGCTGGCCCTGCTTGCCACTTACTTCGTCGTCTCCGGCTTGTCCCGGCCCTTGGTGCAATTGGCTCGCTCCACCGGGGCACTGGCCGCCAACCAGTTCCAGAGGCCGGCAGATCCCAGCTTGCAGGTTGAGGGGATCGCCGTTCATCGAAAAGATGAGATCGGCCAACTAGCGGCAGCCTTCCTCTTTGCCCAGGAGAAGCTCGCCCAGTACATCGAGGATCTGCGTCGCACGACGGCGGCCAAAGAGCGCATTGAGAGCGAGCTGCGCGTCGCCCACCAGATCCAGTCGGAGATGGCGCCGAAGGACTTCCCTCCCTTTCCCGGTTTCCCCGACTCACTCCTCTATGCAAGCATGGATCCGGCCCGCGAGGTAGGCGGAGATCTCTATGACTTCCTCCAGCGCGACTCCCAACTGTGCTTCCTGATCGGGGATGTCTCCGGGAAAGGAGTGCCGGCCGCTCTATTGATGGCGACGACGCTGACCCTCTTCCGAGCCAATGCCTCCGATCTCTTAAACCCAGCGGAAATGCTCGCAGCGATGAATCGTTCACTGGCCCGTGGAAACGATTCCTGCATGTTCGTCACCGCTTTTTGCGGCTGCCTCGACTTAGACACCGGCCGTCTGGTCTTCGCCAATGCCGGCCACAATCCACCTTTCCTAGTCAGCGCCGGCCAGGTGAAACCCCTGCGTGAACCACCCGGCCTGGTTCTGGGATTCCTCCCCGATTCGGCTTACAAGACCTTCGAGTCTACTTTAGGAAGAGGCGATACCCTCTTTACTTACACCGACGGCTTGGTGGAAGCGCAGACGGCAGCGGGCGCTTTCTTCGGCGACGCTCGTCTCGTCCAGGCGCTGAAAGACCTGGCCGACCGAACTCCCGAGGAAATGGTAAAAGCGGTAGTCGACCAGGTGAAAGCCTTTGAAGCAGGCGCTGACCCCTCCGATGATCTCACCCTTCTGGCCATTCGTTTCGGCCGGCGCCCCACAACCTGAACCTGTTTCCCAAAAAACACCCGCTCCCCCCGGCGGCTGATATACCTCCGGTCAACTCGGGCGTACAATGGAACCATGGTCATCCCTTGGTGGGAGATATTGCTTCGCCTCGCCCTGGCTGTTGTACTGGGCGGGTTGATTGGCGTTGAGCGGGAAGTGACCGGCAAACCGGCCGGTCTCCGCACCATGGTCCTGGTTTCCTTGGGTTCAGCCCTCTTCATGGTCCTTTCGGTATTGGCCGCCTCTCCCAACTTCGACCCCACCCGCATCGCTGCCGGGGTGGTGACGGGGATCGGTTTCCTCGGCGCCGGGGCTATCTTTCGAGAGGGGCTGACCGTTCGCGGGATCACCACAGCCGCCACTATTTGGGTCACCGCGGCCATCGGTCTGGCCAGCGGCGCCGGCCTCTACCTGCCCGCCCTTTTCACCTTGGCGCTGGCCATGGTGACGCTAGTCTTGCTCCACCCGCTGGAAGTGCGGATGCACCTGGCCACCTACTTTGCCTTATTGGTTGTGCGGGAACCCAGCGGCGGCCTCGAACCTCTTTTTAGCTACTTGAAAGAAAAAAACATTCGTTTGGAAGGCGCCGCCCTGGAAGCATCCACGGGGATGCCGGACCAATGGCGGCTTCGCCTGGCCATTCCCGAGCGGCTCCCGATGGAAGAGCTGACCGCAGCGGTGGCCAAGTGTTCCTCTTCTTTCAGCTTGACCATCGAGAAAG
Source organism: uncultured bacterium (assembly GCA_964464245.1). Lineage (GTDB taxonomy): Bacteria > Caldisericota > JANLFM01 > JANLFM01 > JANLFM01 > JAPLHV01. Next base: position 10,531 of record CAYXFH010000124.1, on the reverse strand, counting down.
TCTCTTAACTCTTTCTTCCGGTCAGGTCAACCAGGCTTTCTAAGCGATCGGCCTGAAAAAAGGCGCCGGGCTAGCCGGCCGGTTTAGAACCAGCAGGAAGAGAAGGATGGTCAGGACCAAGTCGATCATCACCGCGATGATCACGGAGATGGGGCCAAAGGGAGCGATGAGCTGTCCGATCAGCCAGGGGAGGAGCATTATGCCGACGCTCCCGCCGGCTGTAAACCATCCGGCCACTTGCCCGGTAATGGTGATTCGCCGTTGAGCCAGCAGGAAAGCGGCCGGGTAGACCGGGGCCAGGAACAACCCGAAACCAATGGTTCCCAGCCAAAGGGCAGTCGCTGACCACGGCCAGGCCAGAATGACAACCAGTGAAAATAGTCCCCCCAGCAAGCCTCCACCCAGGATCGCCCCAGGCCGAAGGCGCAGAGAAAGGGGCAAGGCCAGCAATCGTCCGGCGGTCAAAGATGCCCAAAAAGCAGAGGTAAGCATCGCAGCCATGGCCTCGGGGAGCACCCCCTGCGCAGTGGCATAGGTGAACACCCAACTGGAGAAACCGACCTCCCCGCCGACATAGAGAAAGAAGAAGAGGATGAAAAGCGCCATCGCTCGGGAGATGACAGGCCGGACGGCGCCGGCGCGACCGCCTGCATGTAACCCGGGGGATGCGGGCAGCACGATGAGCAGACATCCCATGACCGCAATCAAGCCGGCTGCCAGCCAATAGGACGCACTGATCCCCTGGCCTCTCCCGAGGAAGAAAGCAAAGAGAATCGGAGCTACCAGCGCCCCTACCCCATAGGAAAAATGGAGGGTGTTCAAGTAAGGAGCTGCTCTACTCTGGTAAAGCCACAAGATCAGGGCGTTGACCCCCACCATGACCATGCTCTCCAGCACCCCCAAGAGGACGAAAAGAAGAGCCAAGAGCCACAGCAGCGGAATCAACGGAGTGAAAGCTGTGCCGACGGCCAGGAGAAGAAGGGAGAGACCCAGCAAGCGGTGACCGGGGAAAATGTCAAAGAGGCGGCCTCCGAAAACAGACCCAGTCAAGTCGCCGATCGAACGAGCGAGAAAGAGGATGCTGGCTTGACTCAATGTGCTTCCGGTGATCTTCGCCAAGGTGGGCAAAGCGGGGCCTAGAAGCGCCATCCCCAGCCCTAAAACGGAGAACCCGGCCCAGTAAGCCAAGGGGCGGGCAAGGGAAGGAGGTCGGCTGTCCCCAGGTGAATCCGGTCGCATGGGGTAAGCCTACCATAAGCCTGAATAAAGGGGACAGATTTATTTTCCTACTGCCTGTCTTTCCTTTTCTCCTAATGCAGCTAATGGGGACGGATTTAAATCTGTCCCCATTAGCTGCATGATCTTCTCGATTTCGTCCACAAGATCCGATCCTTCGCTGCTCTTAGGACGGGCCGCCAGTCAACTGTCCCTGTTGGAGCGATCTGCGAATAAATAAATCTGTCCCCTTTTTTCCCTTTTTTCTATAGTTCGTGGTTAAGGACTTGAGCGTTCACACCGCAAGCTGGTCTGTTGCAGTATAATGAGGAGGTTCGCTGATTCTGTTGGAGAATAGAAGGGAGATGACAGGATGAAAGATTTGACTCGTGAGATCACCCTGGAATTCGTTCGCGTCACTGAGGCAGCCGCCCTTAAGGCAAGCCGTTGGATGGGCAAAGGAAATAAGGAGGCGGCGGACCAAGCCGCTGTCGATGCCATGCGCGGAATGCTGGATCTGGTGGCTATCCGAGGTCGGGTCATCATCGGCGAAGGGGAGAAGGACGAGGCGCCGATGCTGTACATCGGCGAGCGTGTGGGTGGAGGTGGAATCTATGACCCGGAGGTGGACATCGCCGTAGACCCGTTGGACGGAACCAGTTTGACCGCCAAAGGCTTGCCCAACGCTCTCAGCGTAATGGCGGCTGGGAATGCCGGCACCATCAAGTCGTTCCCCAGCTTCTACGTGGACAAGATCGCTGTTGGACCAGGGGCGAAAGGGCAGATCGACATCAACGCCCCGGTGGAGGAAAACCTCAAACGGGTGGCCCAAGCATACGCTTGCCATGTCAATGAGCTGACGGTAGTGATCTTGGAACGACCTCGCCATGGCGACCTGATCGAACGAGTGCGACGGTCCGGCGCCCGCTGTAAACTGATCTCGGACGGAGATATCTCAGGGGCCATCTCCACTTCCATCGAGGATTCGGGTGTGGACTTGCTGTTGGGGATCGGCGGGGCGCCCGAGGGGGTATTGGCCGCTGCTGCCCTCCGTTGTCTAGGCGGGGAGATCCAAGTGAAAATGTTCACCCGCGACGAGGCCGAGAAGAAGCGCATCGCTGAGGCAGGTTACAGTGACTTGGAGCAAGTCTACTGTACCGAGGACCTCGCCAAAGGGGACAGCATCATCTTCGCAGCGACCGGTGTCACGGGAGGTGATTTCCTGCCGGGAGTGCGCTTCTCGGGCCACACAGCGATCACTCACTCGGTCGTGATGCGGGCCCGGACGCGCACTGTTCGCTACATAAAGGCGATCCACCACCTTGACACCAAGACCATCCCTTCGCGCGGCCAGCAGCGAGAGGTGGAGATTTAACGCATCCCTGCTACAATGATGACATGACAGCCTGCAGCAGCATGAACAAATACGACTGCCTGAAAAAACTCTTTATTGCTGGCCTTCCCGGGCGACCCTTTGCTTCGCTCGAGGGTAGATACAGCAGGGGAAGAAGAACAGGCTGGAGGAGGAATCAATGAAAGGGTGGCCTCGTTTCTTTCAGTTTTACCTGATGACTTGGGATGGGCCGGAGTTTAAATTGATCCAGCGGCGCAAGCTGCTCATCTATCACTATGCATCGCATTCGCGCAATCTCACCTTCATTGAGACCAAGGAGCCGGATGAAGAACACTGGAATGCCTTCTGGAAAGTCTTTGAGGAGATCGGCGCGGAACACTGGAAGGAAGGCGACTACACGGACCGCTCGATATACCGCGGGACGGATTGGATCTTTTACTTCCTTGGACCAGCCGGTGAATACCGTTGCACTGGCTTGAACCGCTTCCCGGATCGCTTTCCCGAGCTCATACGAGCTTTCGGCGAGCTGATTGACGACCCCAAGTTCGGAGGCTCCTTCGCCCGCACGGACCAAGAGAGCGTCGAACCGGCCTAATCGTTCGAGAGAGACCGATCCTTGAGCTAGTGGATACAGAACAGCCTGCGGCGGCATGTCTGGTATAAACAGCCTGCGGCGGCATGTCTGGTAATATCTACTGCTCCTAGCGAGGGTGAGCAAGCGCAGGTGGCGCCACATCGAAGAGCCCGTCTTGAGACGAATGCCAGGAGGAACAACGATTGAGTGAATTGGATCTGACTTTCCGCTTGCCGGAGCGCATTCGCGGGCTGGCGAAACTAGCCTACAATTTCTGCTGGAGCTGGCGCCCGGAAGCCCGCCATGTCTTCCGTACGCTGGACATCCGCCTTTGGCGGGGAAGCCGGCACAATCCGGTTAAAATGCTGGCCACGGCGCCGCTGGAGCTGCTGCAGCAGGCCGCTGAAGATCCCGTCTTTTTGCGCCTTTACGATCTAGTGATGCTTCGTTACAAAGATGAAGTGACCGGAGAGGGAACTTGGTTTCGATCGCAATACGGCATTTTCACCGCGCCCATCGCCTATTTCTCGGCGGAGTACGGGCTGCACATCTCCTTGCCGGTGTATGCCGGCGGCCTCGGCATCCTGGCTGGGGATTTCCTGAAAAGTTGCAGCGACTTGGGAGTTCCAGTGGTTGGGGTGGGCCTGATCTATTCTCAAGGTTACGTTCGCCAGCGCTTACGCGAGGACGGCTGGCAAGAGGACGTGGAGGAGATCATGGACCGCACCTACGACCCCATTCAGCAGGTGCTGGGAGAGGAAGGCCAACCGCTCTTGGTGCAGGTCCCTCTCTTCGACCCGCCGGTCTTTGTGACCGCCTGGAAAGTGGCGGTTGGAAGGATCTCCCTTTATCTGATGGACACCAACCTAGAGGTCAACCAACCGTGGGACCGCGGCATCACCCAGCGCCTCTATGCCAGTGACCCCGAGCTGCGCCTGCGCCAGGAGATCGTGCTGGGAATGGGCGGGGTGCGCGTATTGCGAGCTCTGAAGATCGTCCCCTCCGTCCTCCACTTGAACGAAGGTCATCCGGCCTTCGCCGTCTTCGAACGAATCCATGAGCGGGTCAAGAAAGGGAACAGTTTCCAAGAAGCCGCCGACCAGGTCCGCGCCAGCACCGTCTTCACCACACACACTCCAGTAGCGGCGGGAACGGATGTCTTCTCCTTCTCCTTGATGGATCGCTACTTTCATTCCTATTTCCGTGAACTGTCCGCCGATCGCGACACCGTGCTTAATCTGGGCACGAGCCCAGTGGACCCTGGGGCCGGCTTCAATATGACCGCTTTCGCCTTGCGCCTTTCTCGCTTCCGTAACGCTGTGAGCAAGCGTCATGGGGAGATCGCCCGCCAGATTTGGGCCCCGCTTTGGCCCGATCGCAAGCCGGAGGAGGCGCCGATCGAAGCCATCACCAACGGAGTGCACCTGCCCAGTTGGATCGAACCGACGCGGATGCAAGAACAGTTCGACCGAGCTTTGGGGTCGGACTGGCGAGAAAAACAAGACCAACCAGAGATCTGGGAAGGGGTGGATCGCATCCCCGATGCTGTGCTTTGGCACATCCACCAAGACTTCAAGGTGACCTTAGTGGCCCGTATCATGGAGAGAGCCCGCAAGCGCTGGCACCGCGACCGCCTCTCCGGAGCCAGCGTGATCGCCTTGGGATCCATGCTGAACCCCGAAGCGCTGACCCTCGGATTCGCCCGCCGCTTCACTCCCTACAAGCGGCCCGAACTGCTCTTCACGGACATGGAGCGCCTCTTACGTCTCCTGACCAACCAGCGCTATCCTGTGCAGATCATCTTCTCTGGAAAAGCTCATCCCGCCGACCTGGAGGGTAAGCACCTGGTTCAGCGGATCTTCCGCTGGGCGCAGGAGGCTGAATTCGCCGGCCGGATCGCTTTCGTCGAGAACTACGATCAGCAGTTGGCCAAATACCTGGTACACGGGGTGGATGTCTGGCTGAACAACCCCTTGCCGCCCCTGGAAGCCTCCGGGACCAGCGGAATGAAAGCGGCGGCCAACGGCACCCCCAACCTTTCCATTCTGGACGGTTGGTGGATTGAGGGGTACAACGGCGCCAACGGCTGGGCTTTCGGCGGGGAGACGATAGAGGGGGACCGCACCGCAGCCGATGCCAACGCCCTCTACAGTATTTTGGAGGACCAGGTGATCCCTTCTTATTACGAACGCAGCGAGGATGAGGTTCCTCATAGTTTCGTAGCCATTATGAAAGAAGCCATCCGCAGCGTGGCGCCTCGCTTCAGCGGCCAGCGCATGGCCAAAGAATATGTGCAGCGTTTCTATCTGCCGATCTTGATGAAACAGTAAGGAGAGAGCGCATCGTGGCGACTCGGAAGATTTCATGGCGGCCTTGGCTGTGCGGTTTGTTGGCAGCCCTGATTAGCTGGGGAATTCTGGTCGCCCCTTTCCTGGCTGAACCTGCCTGGGCTCAACCCGCATCCTATTCTGATATGGCCGGTCACTTGGGAGAGCTGGAGGTCAACGATTTGGCAGCCAGGGGTATCCTCAATCCCAGCGCCAACCCTTCCTTCCGGCCCGACAGCCCCTTTCTGCGAGGAGACTTCCTGGCTTTGCTGGCCAAGGCGTGCGGGATCACGCCCGTGCAACCGGCCAAGGCGACCTTCGCCGATTTACCTCTGGTTTCCCTTGATTCCGCTCCTATCGAAGGGATGGCAGCCGCTGCGCTCGACCCAACCCGCTTTTTCGCTGGAATCGCCACGCCCGACCAACTGGCGCCCTCCTCTCCTCTCACCGTCGCCCAAGGTTTGGCCTTGATCGTGCGCTCCAGAGGATGGGAAACCGGGACCGCTTTGCCCCTGTCCTCACCCTTCACCGATGTCCCCCCAGACTACTGGGCTTACCGCGAGATCGTGGCTGCCCAAGCGCACAGTCTTTTCTTTCAAGCAGATGTTTCCCCGGATTCCCCGTTAACGCGTTGGTTGGGCGCCGTCTACCTGGATCGCTCCTTGGCCCAGGCCGCGGCCAAGAGCATCCATGTTTCGTTGGCGGCCTACGATTGGTCGCTGTACATGGTGGAAGGCGCCTTCATCGTGCGGACCTTTCCGGTTCTGACCGGCCAGAAAGGAATGGAAACGCCGCTGGGGAACTACACCGTGTTGACCAAAGTTCCGGTGACCACCATGGTTGGGGCCGATTACTCGGTCCCCAACGTGCGCTGGTGCCTTTTCTTCATCGGCCGCGTCTATGCCATCCATGGGAATTACTGGAAACCTGACGAGTTTTTCGGACAAGATCCCTCGATAAGCGGGAGCCATGGCTGCGTCGGTTTGATTCAACCCTTGGAGAAAGACCTGGGGAAAGACACGCCAGCCGGACGCGATGACGCCAAGATTCTCTACGACTGGGCGGAGGAAGGCGCCCCCATCACCATCACTGACCAGTTGATCCGCGACCACTTCGAATAATAGCTAAATAATCTGGAATAATCTGGGACATAATACAAATTTGTCCCAAAAATGTTTTATGTCCCGATTATTCTGGTTCTGATTATTCGGGTTTTCAATCAGAGGGGATCTCGCCAATGACCCCTTGGACAAACCAATCCATCATCTGCAGTTCATCCAAAGTCATCTTCCGGCCTTCGGCGAGTCGAATGGCGCCTTGCTGATCGGCCAGCGGCCCCATGAAAAGCCCCAGGGAATCGGCGCTTCGCAGGACTGATGCCTTTGCCTCTACCAGGTTTCGCACAGCCTCCGGCACAACCGGCGAAAGTGGGGCCAAGCCGACCAGTCCCTGCTTCATCCCTTGACGGGTATCCGTCCCGGCAGCGCCGCCTTCCCGAATTCTTTGGATGGCCTGCGTGTAGTAGACCGGCCAGTCCCAAATAGCGCTGGTCAGAACGGCCTGGGGGGCGATTGCGGACATGTCGGTATGAATGCCGATTCCGTGCGCTCCTCGTTCCTGGGCAACGATCAAAGCCTCTCCATTGTCCTGCCACTGGGCGATCACATGGCAACCGGCATCCAGGAGCTCGGTCGCTTTCTGACGCTCGATCACGCGGTCGTCCCAACTAAGACACCAGGCAACCTGGACAGTGACTTGGGGGTTCACCGAGCGAGCCCCCAGGGTAAAGGCGTTGATGTTGCGGATCACTTCCGAGATGGGGAAAGCCGCCACAAAGCCCAGTTTGCCGGAAGCGCTGGTCCCTGCTGCCACCATCCCGGCCAGGTAGAGCGGTTCCTCGATCCAACCGAAATAGCTGGAAAGATTCGTCCCGGTTCGAGCGCCGTCGCATTGAAGGAACTGGACCCGGGGGTACTCCTCCGCCACTTTCCAGATGGCATCCTGAAAAGCCAGGGACGTAGAGATGATCACGTCGTAATCGCTGGTGGCCAGCTCTCGGAGCACCGGCAAGGCATCGGCGCCGGCCAGAACATCCTGGCGAGAGTCGGCTTCGACACCGGGAAGCGACAGCAAGGCCAGCCGTCCCCGCTCATGGGCGAGGGTCCAATTGCTGTCGGCAATCTTGCCGAAGTAGAGGAAAGCGACGCGCAAGGGACGAGGCGTGGGGGAAGGAGTCTGGGAGGAAGATGGCGAAATCGCCGGAGAACTGATCGGCGGTGCGGCGCAACCAACGAAGACCAGGCTGACCGACAACCACAAGGGCAGGAGTAACCTGCATACCACGAGACGAACAGGCAATTTATTCATAGAGGTCATTTGCTAGGATTCTACAACATTTTCCTAGGGGTCTCGCGGGGTAGTCTATTTTGGCTTTCCAAGTCGCCCTCCTTGAGAAATAATCCGCGATTAAATCCAACTCGGAATTAGGAAAGGAGGCGCCAATCACATCGGTGAAGCCCAAAACAGTCTCTGGCCGAGCTGGATGATGGAAGCCTGCCGGGCGAACGGGATCACCCTGCTTCAATAATATCCTTGCCGGACGAGGCGGCTTTTCTCACCCTTCTCCCGCTTTCCAGCCGTGCTGCCCTACCAGCCGGACAAAGCGGCAGCCGATCGACTCCTGGCGGTCGACGCGTCCGTCAGGCCTTTTTATCAAGCATAGCAAGGTTTGCGAGAACCGCTCCCCCACCGGGATCACCAAACGCCCACCGAGATCAAGCTGCTCTACGAGTGGCGGAGGAACGATCGGCGCCCCGGCCGTCACCAGGATCGCCTGGAACGGCGCTTCTTCCAGCCAGCCCAAGGTGCCGTCCCCAATACGCAAGCGCACATTGGCGATCCCCAGCGTCCGCCAGACCGCCCTGGCTTTCTCGGCCAGGGCAGGTATGCGCTCCACGGTGAAGACCGCAGCCGCCAGCCGGGCCAAGATGGCCGTTTGGTAGCCGGACCCGGCGCCCACCTCCAGCACTCGCTCCCCCCCCTCCAGATGCAATTGTTCGCTCATCAAGGCCACCATGTAGGGTTGAGAGATGGTCTGGTCCTCACCGATGGGCAGAGGTGTGTCCTCGTAGGCTAATTCCGCCTGATGCTCGCCCAGGAAAAGGTGGCGGGGGACTTGACACATAGCCTCCAGCACACGCCGGTCACGGATCCCCCGCCCGGCCAACTGCTGCCCGACCATCCTCTCCCGAGCAGTGACCAAGGCCCGTTCCCGCTCATCGCTGTTCTGACTCGTCTTGTGAACCATTCCTATAACGTCTCTCCACCCAATGATAAAGCTTCAAGGTGCGCCTGTCGCGCCGATGCTCCTCCCCAGGGGTTACGGGTTCAACTTGGAACAAGGCGCATAAGTCCACCATCTTCGGAAGCGGAGATCTCTTGATACGCCGGCCAAGGGGTAGGGGTTACTGTAAAGCACGCTTCAAGCCTGCGCGAGATCCCGCGATCAATAGAAGTGGAAAACTTTAACTAAAAAAACAGGGAGAGCTAAACTGCATTGCGAGCTCTCCCTGCCGGACCGCTTCAAGCCATTGCCGCCGTGGCTGACTACACCTGGCCAACCTTTTTCTTGCCTTCACCAGGCCATGCTAGAGCTTCACTGACCGAGCCTTGGCTTGTGTAGGAGGCGGTCACTCCTACCTGTTTACAGGATAATAGCCCCCGGCAGGGTGTGCACATCAGACGTCTTTTTTACTCTTTCCTGAAGATTTTTTGCCCCACTTCGCCACCCTTCGTAATCATCAGAAGCATAAGTTTTTATTCGATTTCTCCGCTTCCGCCGATCAATTCTACTATAATGGAAGAAACAGGGATCCGGAGGAACGAACGCAACGGACCGGCCGGATCTCTGCTGACCCTATAAGGAGGAAGCAAGAATATGCGCAAGGTGGTTTTTCTTCTCCTGATTGCCTCCCTCGTACTGACGGGGGCCTACTCCACCCCGACTGCCGCCCACAATGAAGAATACACGCTCAGTTCCGACTTCGGAACTACACCGACCATCGACGGGCAGTTCAACCCTCAGGACGAATGGGCGGATGCCCACTCGGTATCCTTTCCAGCCTTCTTCGCCAACGTCACCGTCTATACCAAGGCGATCCCCAACTCCCTCTATCTAGCTTATCTGATCCCCCTGGCTGTGGAAAGCGTCAGTTTCGAGTGGTGCGCCAAGCATAACCTGGGCAAGCAGCCCCAAACTGACGATCGCAGGATCGTGGCCAATAAACCTTTGATCGGCACAGGCGGTGGCGCTTTCCTATTCTGGGAAGGAACCGGGTCTGGTTGGCAGTCAGCATCTTCACCGGCTGGTTTTCAAGGAAACGCAGCGATCAATCCGAAAACCTGGATCGTCGAGATGGCCATCCCCTATGACTGGCTGGGTATCGTCATCTGCGAGGCAGGTCCCCGGGGGTGCCAGTTCGACGCCAGCTACCATGAGCCGGACGGCGCGGAGTTCTTCCATTATTGGCCGCCCCGCGGAGAGGACACGAGGGCTTTTGCCTTCACCAATCCCGACAGTTGGGGCAACATGGAACCTTCCGATTGCTGGGGCAGCCAGCGCGGCCGGCTCTTGATCAGCAAAGGACCCAACTCGCCTCCCGATCATGCCAACGACCCGGCCGATCAATACAACGAGATGATGCAACTCAGGCTCATTGCAGATATGGAACAAAGCGCAGATGTGATCCCCGAGGACGTCTATCTGAATGACCTGGCAATCATGGCCAACGGCACCGGCAATGACCAGACTGATATCGCCAACGTGATGTTGGTAGAGGATCCCAATCAGAACGGCATCTACGATCCGGGGGAGACATTGCTGGCCCAAAGCGTTTACCCCGCCGACGACGGGACGATCACCTTCACCTTCGCCGGCAATGGCTATCTGGTTCCTCTCAAGGAGCCGAAAGTATTGCTGGTCGTCTACGTGATGAACCCGACGCTATCCACTGGTTCCACCTATCAGTTCATGGTGGCTCACGTCGGAGCCACCGGGGCGAG
>CAYXFH010000123.1:0-3991 GCA_964464245.1 uncultured bacterium | reverse complement strand
GCCAGCAAAACATAATTATGGATTTGCCGCCCCTTTTTCCCGGTAAAGCGCTCCAGCCCTACGAAAATAAAGAGCGCTCCGGCCTGAATCATGGCATTGGCAAGGGTCATGGAGATGAAATCGGGCGCCAGTCCACGCAGGATAATCAATGCTGACCCGCCCGCCTGTAAAATCATATCCACCAGCCAGAAGGAGATGCCGGCGAACCGTTTCCGGTTCTGGCTCCATATCACCGCTACCGCACCAGCGCTGATCACGTTGGTGATGATGTACAGGAACATCAATGTCTTGATGTCCAGCATCATCGGTCTCCCCATTCAGAATAGACCATTTTCCGCTTATTCCCTTAGGGGCAGTGTAACGGTGACAGTAGTGCCCACGCCTTCCTCGCTGCGCAGGGAGATGGCGCCGCCGTGCGCTTCCACCAGTACCTTGGAGACGTAGAGGCCCAGCCCGGTCCCTGGGATCACCGCTTTAACGGCGCTGCCGGCGCGAGCAAAGGGCTGGAACAAGCGAGACATCTCTGCTGCAGGGATTCCTTTACCATGATCCTCGATCTCCAGCGCTACCTGATCCGGCTGAGCGCGCAAGCGGATCTGCACCGTGCCGCCGGGAGGGGAGAATTTGATCGCGTTCGTCAGCAGGTTGTGCATCGTGCGCTCGATGGCCTCCGGGTCTAGGGGCAGGTCCGGCAGGGAATTTAGGTCTATTTGCCATGTGATGGACTGCTTCACCGCAAAGACATCCAGGTCTTCTACAGCCTGTCGCACCAAGGCGGCCAAATCGGTGGGGGTCCGGGTCAACTGTGTGCCCAGGGTGGCCGTGCGCTGGCTGTCCACCAAGTTATTGATCAGCAGGCGCAGCCGGGCCAGGTTGCGGATCCAGGTCTCCTCCTGGGACATGAACCGGAAACGACGCTCCTCTTCAGTTTGCAATTTCATCATCTCCACCGTAGCGGTCATCAGAAAGAGGGGCGTCTTCAGCTCGTGGCTGACAGCGTAAAGGAAGTCGGCGCGAGCCTTGGCCGTATCCTTCTCCAGTTGCTTGCGCTCGGTGATATCTCTAACGATGCCGATGATTGCTGGACCAAGGGGCAGGCGCACCGAACCCAATGTCACCTCTACGGGAATGACGCTGCCGTCCTTGCGTATCTGGAGACTCTCGAATGTGAACTGCTCACCGGCAAGGACTTTGCCCCATAGCTCTTGCTTTTCGGCTTGGACCGCTTCGGGATCGATGTCCCCAATGGATTTGGAAAGCAGCTCCTCCCGGGAGTAGCCGAGGCTCCTGCATGCTTGCCGGTTGGCATCCACTATCCGGCCAGTCTCGTCGTGCATGATGACAGTGTCAGCAGCTTGTTCCATGATGCTGCGATACCGTTCCTCACTCTCCCGCAGCTTCTCCTCGGCCCGCTTGCGTTCGGTGATGTCCTGGGCGGAGGAGAGTGCGCCGATCACGTTGCCTCGGTCGTCGGTCAACGAACGGCACCACCAGGCCAGGAGGCGAATTTGCCCGTCCTTGCGCCGTTGCCTGCTCTCTACGTAGACGGCAGGAGAACTGCCGTTGAACAGCGGTCGCACCACCTCGTAGACATCTTCTTCCCCTTCGAAATAGTCAGCGGCTTCATGACCGATCACATCATCACCGTAGAATTCTTGGCCGGCCTGGTTAGACCAGGTAATGATTTTGTGCCGATCCACCTCCACAATGATATCCGGCACGGCTGCCAGGATGGCTTGCTGCCGCTCCATCAATCCATGCAGCTCTTTTTCCGCGGCTCGCTCCCGGGTTTGGTCGCGGAACGCCAGCACTACTCCCAGTGTGGCGTCTCCCTCGCCGCGGATCGGCGCTCCGCTGTCGGCGATCGGGCGCTCGACCCCGTTGCGGTCGATCAGCAGGGTATGGTTGGCCAACCCCACGATCAATCCTTCGCGGAGCACTCGTTGTACGGGGTTCTCCACTGGAGTTCGAGTTTCCTCTTGGACGATGTGGAACACCTCCTCCAGCGATCGTCCCTGGGCTTCGGCTTCCGTCCACCCTGTCAGTTGCTCGGCCACCGGGTTCATCCGTCGCACGCACCCCTCCAGGTCGGCGCTGATCACTGCGTCGCCGATGCTGTGGAGGGTGGTCTCCAGCTCTTCCAGGGTTTCCTGTAGTCCCTCCTCTGCCAGCTTACGCTCGGCCACCTCACGCTGCAGGTTCTCCACGGAGGTCGTAGTCTCCATCAGTCGAGCGGCCATAACGTTGCCGGCGCGAGCCAGGTCGCTCAACTCGTCGTTCCCGGCCACCGGAATGCGGTGATCCAGGTGGCCGGCGCCGATGAAGTCCATCCCTTCCCGCAATTGCTTGATTCGCCGGGTCAGCAAGCGCTGGATCAGCGCGGAACTGGCCAGGGTGGCAACCGCGGCTACCAGCATGAAGGAGAACATCAGCCACATCAGAAGGGTATGGGCGGCGCCGGCGCCGGCCTGGGTGGCGTCCCGCAGCTCGAGGACGCGGTTGTTCAGCGAGTAGGCCTGGAGTAATAGCTGACTGACCAGCCGCTGTTCCCCTTCCGGGGAGGGCAAACCGTCCGCTCCTGCAGGAACCGGCGTTTCCACAATTTCCACGATCTGGTTGAAGATGGACACCGTGGCGACGAAGTCGCTTTCAATGCCATCCAGAATGGATTGATCGGCAGCAGGCAACTGGACCCTGGCCTGAGCCAATAGGCCCCGGAAGTCCTCCGTCTCCGCCTCCCACTGGATTCGCGCTCGCTCCAAAGGCTGAATCAGGTAATCGTCCCGCACCAAAACCCGCTCGGAGGCGGATATCTGCATCTTCCCAACCAGAGCGTCATTGGCATCGGCCACCATTGTCGTCTGAGTCGACCAGATCAGGGCCGCAGTCATCAGCAGCAGCAGGCCCAAAGTGATGGCGGCATTCAAGCGCAGGCGGGCATTAATGCGCATCAGCGGACGATCGTGATGGATTCGGGCCTTACCGCGTCCAACCCGGCGAAATAGATGAAGTTCAGGTAGTTGGGCACGGTCGTTCCGCCAACGAGCTGGTTGGCCTGGGCCCAGCGAGTCTGGTCCTCCAAACTGACCAGCAGGGCTTGTTCCAGACTAACGCGCAGATCGAGAGACGCCCATGTATCCGCCACTTGTTCCGGTGCAATCTGGTTGAAGTCGGCCACAAGACGCTGGCTCTCCGCCGGGTCTTGTTTCACGAATGTTTCCGCCCGGATCAACCCCTTCAGGAAATTGGCAATGGCCCGGAGGTGATCAGTTGCATAGGGCTGCGAGCTACTCAAACAGGCCAGAGTACTGGAGATGGCATCCTCGGCGAAGACGATCCCCCGATCCCCCAATTCCCGCTGCAATGGAAGGATATGTGGGTACCGGATGGAGACGGCGTCCACCGTCCCCGCCACCAGCGCCGCACTCATCTCGCCGGGACTCAGGTTCTTGCGCGTAACCTGTGTGCGGGCGATGCCATTAAGGGAAAGAAAGGAATCCAGGAAAAATTCCCCGGCGGTGCCAAAAGGCGTCCCGATCGTTTTCCCCGCCAGGTCGGCGGGTTCCGTGATCCCCCGGTCCCGGCGAGCCATGATGGTCCAGTTGTTCCCAGCAGTGGCCACTTGCGCGACAATGGAGATCGGTTGGCCGCCGGAAATGGCCACCATCACCGGCGTATCGGCGGAAATGGCCAGGTCTGCTTTGCCGTCCAGCACCGCTTGCAGAGATAACTTACCACCCGCGAAGGACTGGGGCGTTACCGCTAGCCCTTCCTCAAGGAAGTACCCTTTCTCCATAGCGATATCAAACAAGGCGGAAAGAGGCGGCTCAGGATAAGCTACCCGGATCACTTCCGCCGGAGAGGAGGCGGAGGAGGGGGGACCCTGGCAAGCCGGGAGCAGGAGGAGGCACAGGATCAGCGACCAAAGCCCGCATGAGGCGAACCCTTTCATGTTGCGACTCTTGCTGCGCATCATGCCATCTGACACCTT
>CAYXFH010000122.1:0-4066 GCA_964464245.1 uncultured bacterium | reverse complement strand
TGAAATGATGCCTCCAGAAAGAAAAAACGAACAGAGGAGAGCAAAATGAACGGAATGATGATGGAAGGAACGATCCCCAGCGCCGCCCTGGCGGCCACCCTCGGCCAACGCGCCGAGCAGATGAAGAATGACCTGGCGGCTAAGCGCCGGCCACGCAGCCTGAATGCTCGCTACGGAACCGAGTTGAGCGCCACGAACTTCGACCCCTACGCCTACTTCCTGCTCATCGCTCACCCGCAGCAAGCTTAAGAGAAGATGAACCCAGCGAATCCTCCACCCCGGAAGCGGGGCTGGAGGATTCTTGTTTTCTGGGAGCAGGAATGCTTGGCGCGGCAATCCCCGGGAATGTGCCGGTCTCTGGTGATGTTCTATTGATAGAAAGAAGCGTGATAGAAATGAAAAAAATGAGAATCGGTATCCTCAGTGCAGTTTTGCTGTTACTTTTCATCCTGGCGCCGACACCGGCCCTGGCTGAGGTGACGACAACCACCGATTACCAGCAAGTGGGCGAACAATGGATGGACCAGAGGATGGGAACCGCAGCGGCAGATGCCATGGAGGCGCGCATGGCGGCTGTGATGGGTGATCAGTATGTGCGTCAAATGCAGGAAACGATGGGCCGCATGATCGTTGATGATCGAGGTGCGGCTGGTTTTTCGATGCCGATCTTCGGCGGAAAAGGAGCTTCTACCATGATGGGATTTGGTTGGGGTTGGGGTCATGGAATGGGGTGGGGTTGGATGGTAATCGGCGGAGCCCTGCTGCTATTCTTGCTGGTTTGGGCGATCATCATGCTGGTGCGGCGACGTGAACACGGGTCGATGGGTCCGATGCCCATGTGCATGCGCATGGGTGGGATGGGTCAACCCTACGGCGATGCGGGCGACCGTCCCCTGCAGATCCTGAAAGAACGCTACGCCAAGGGTGAGATTACCAAGGAGCAGTTCGACCAAATGAAACGGGATCTGCTGGCCTAATAAGGCTGCTCTTCCTGCGCGTACCCACCAGAACGGCCCTTTCCCAACCGGTAAGGGCCGTTTGCTTGGTGGTCATCAGCCTCCCTTGAGACATCATTTCCCAATCGGTAGGCTTCTTTCAAGCCTCCCTTGAGAGGAAGCGGGGTAGAAAGACCTCATGCTGGTCATTCCGTCGAAAGAATCTCCTGAATGACTGAGCCCAACTGCCTTATCGTTTGACGGGAAGATGGCGGCTGGGAATAATGGGGAAGGCAAGGGAGATGGCGGCTGGAAAAGAGATGCTATGTTATGGAAAGAAAGGGATGGCAAATTCATTATAGGGTAAAGTTTCCTATCCTTACCTACGTTGGCCTTCCTCTGGTCGTCGTTGCTTTGGCGATTTCCAGCTTCCTATTCCCCTTCACGTCATCGCCGCCAGCCTTGCCCTCTCCGCGTCCGCTACCATCGAATGGTGCGTGGAATGGGATGCCTCCTCACCCTCTGAGCCGATCAAAGCCTGGCGATCTACAAGTTCAGCCGGCGTCGCTCGAACAGCCTGCGGTCACTGCCCTCGCCACGCCGATCGCCGATCCATCTATCGTTAACTCTCTCTCTATCCCATCCATGTCCATGTTGAGGGCGAGCGAGCGGTCCGAGGATCCTTCCCCTTCGCTCTTGTTGATTGCTTGCGGCGACCTCATGTTGCGCTCCGTCCCTAGCGGAGCCCTTGATGAGGTTCAGCCATTGTTCCAGGAGGCGGACTATCGGGTGGGGAACTTGGAGTGCGCGCTCTCCCAACGAGGGACGCCCGCCCCGCAAAAACCGTACACATTTCGCGACTCTAACGGCCTGTCTTTCCTGCAAAAAGCGGGTATCAACCTGGTCTCCTTGGCCAACAACCACTCCTGGGACTATCAATGGGAAGGTCTGCAGGATTCCTTCCAAGCGCTGGACCAGGCCGGCATCCAAACTGTGGGGTTCGCTGATCCGTCTCACAGCCCTTCCCTTACCGTTGAGATTGAAGGGATTCGCATCGCTTTCCTGGCTTTTGCCGAAGAAGACCTGGTTTGGTGGCCCTTTTGGTTTCGGGAAGAGGTGGGCATCCCGTTGATTGAAACGTCGCCGATGGTGGAAGCTGTGAAAAGCGCGAAGGCCGGGGGGGTAGATCATGTCGTCGTTTTCCTGCACTGGGGCGAGGAGGGCAGCACCCAAGCGCTGGCCAGTCAAACAGAGCTAGCGCGCCAGCTTGTCGACAACGGCGCCGGTTTGATCCTGGGAAGCCATAGTCATACCTGTCAAGGAGTGGAAACATACCGTGGCGCTGTCATCGCTTATAGCCTGGGGGATTGTCTCTTTGGTTTGAGCGCATCAGAGGACTGCGGCCAGTTGCTGGAGGTGCGGCTAGAACCGAAGGGTCGCCTTGAATGGTGCAAGATCGTCGGTTTAACGATGCGCGAGGGCCTCCTCGCCGCTACGTGGGTTCGGCAGTTGGAGGCGAAGAATCGTGCGCAATAAGGGTGCGAGGCAAGGACGCGTCAGGATTTCTCCCAAAATGGAAAGTACGCCGCGCAATCACCGAAACTGCCAGTACGCTTGGTCCTTCCGAACGAGCATCGCTATGCTCCTGGTTCCCACCTGTCTGCTGGTGGGATGTGTGCAAGGTCCGCAGCAGAGTCCCTCGATCTCTCACGGGACGGGAAATGCTCCCTCTCCCTCCACCACCGTTGAAGAGGCCATGCCGGATGCGGCTATTCTCCCGGCCGTTTCGCCCTCCCCTATGCCGATCTCCCTCGATCACTTTCACTCGCTGGCCGAGTACGAGACAATTCTCAACACATTATCAGCACAACCGTTTTCGCTTGGCCTAAGACAGATCGGATCCAGCATCGAGCAAAGGCCGATCTGGGCCTTGGGAATCGGGAGCCAAACACCTCAAAAAGAAGCGTTGATCGTTGGATTGACCCATGGTTGCGAGTGGTTAGGGGGGGAACTGTCGTTGGCCCTGGCAAACGCCTTGCTGAATCCTTTACCCGAGGACAAGGAAATGGTCGCTAAAGCGCTGCTCCATACCGCGGTGTGGATTGTGCCGGTCCTCAATCCGGATGGCTATGTCCTCAGCGGAGAAGGCGATCTTGATCGAGCAGGGGACTGGCGGAAAAATGTCCGCCTCCTGGGAGACCCTCCCTTCGATCCAGCACGAGACGGGGTCGACCTTAACCGGAATTGCCCCGTTCAGTGGGAAGGCGCTGCCGATGGGGTCGGAGTTCCCTTCGGTGACTCGAGCTATCCCGGAAAAGCCCCTTTCTCCGAGCCGGAAACGCAGGCGTTGCGTGATTTTGCCACCACGCACCGGTTTTTCCTCTCTGTCTCTCTGCACTCCTACGGCGACTTGCTCTACTTTCCTTGGGGTTTCACCGAAGAGCAGGCGCCTGATTTCGAGGCCTTCGCTTCATTGGCAGAGGGGATCGCCGATCGAAGCAAGGTTGAGGTCTCTTTCGACTTTCCCTCGGGATACACCCCGGGCAACTTGGACGACTACCTTTATGGGGAATTCGGAACCTATGCCTTCACGATGGAGGTCGGGGATGGCTCCCTCACCTCTAACGAGATGCTCCCCTCTTTGATGGCGGAAAAGCTGCCGGGCCTATTGCATGCCATTCAAGAGGCGGCTCGATTGCCTTCTCTTGCGATCCCCTTTTCCTCTTCAGGCCTTCACGATCTTCCATCAACCCCCTGATCAAGTTAAGTCCTTTGAACCATTCTCTCCAGGCTGGGCGCCAAGGCTGCTCTCTTCACTTCCGTCTCACTTCCGAATATCACAATGGGTGGCTGGTTTGATAGCCGCACCGCTTCAGCAGAGGCGATGATCCAGTTGAGATCGCCCCTCTGTTCACTTTTTCCTTTTCCTGCATGGGTGGCGATACTTGACACAACTCTATGATAGTGATTGGCTGCAACTCTCATCAATGCAGGATAATAAAGATTTTTTTCACAGAACTTATCAAAAGTTTGATATATGCCTCTCTCCTGTGAAATGATGCCTCCAGAAAGAAAAAACGAACAGAGGAGAGCAAAATGAACGGAATGATGATGGAAGGAACGATCCCCAG
>CAYXFH010000121.1:0-6341 GCA_964464245.1 uncultured bacterium | reverse complement strand
CAGGGCGTGGTGCGGTGCGAGTTGCGCCTGCGCAGTTACTGCCTGAAACTGCGGGAGCGAGGAAAAGCCTACAGTGTGGCCATCATCTCAGTGGCCAACAAGCTTGTCTATATGCTCTACGCCACGTTGATCAAAGAGGTTTCTTACGCGCCCCCAAAGGCTTCGTCTGAGGGAATTACTGGTAGTTGACTGTGGAGGAAATGGAGAAGAAAATGGAAAGGCGGGTAGAATCTCGAGGGCCGGGAAGGCCGAGAAAGGGAGGAAAAATAAATCTGTCCCCTTTTTAGCATGCGAGAAATGACTCAGAACGACCATGCAGGGGTGCTGCAGGTTGTGGAATCCCTGCCGGAATGGTTTGATGAAACGGCTCGCTCCCATTCGATCCCGATCGACATCCAGCACCAGAGTGGCTTTGTCGCCGTCCAAGACGACAGAGTCGTCGGGTTCGTCACCCTCTACGTCGCGGAAGGCCGCTTGCAGATCGGATGGTTGGGCGTAGGGATGGCATTTCGGGGGAAAGGCATCGGCAAAGCGCTCCTCCATAGGGTGGAAGAGCGGGCGCTTGAACTCGGCCTCGCTGAGGTTGCCACCTATACATTGGGCGACAGTGTGGACTACCCGCCCTATGAACAGACGCGGATGTTCTACTTCCGAAATGGTTTCGAGGTGTACCAGCGCAACCAGACGGACAACCCGGGTTGCCCCGAAGAGATCCGCATCAGAAAGCGGGTAGCTCCACCACCCTTCCCGGCCGAGGAAGAGATGTAGCAACCGTCGCCTGCTGCCGGCCGGTTCGAGGCAACGCGGATGGAAAGTGAAAGGAGACTTCTATGAATCTGACATTTCGCCCCTACGATAGGGAAGATGATTTCTGGCGCATGCGCGACTTTCTTCGTCAGGTATTTCTGCTGAACGGCCGGCTTGAACGGAGCTGGCATGTCGCCCGGCTTGACTATGCTCGCTGGCATACCTGCCTCAACTGCGCCAAGGTGAGCCTGGAAGAGGTGGTTGCCCTTTGGGAATCCGATGGTCAATTGATCTCCTTCCTGATGCCCGATGGAGGGCGTGGCGAAGCGCATCTCTGCGTGCATCCCGGGCTGCGCACGGTGGAGTTGGAGGAAGAGATGCTCGCTGTAGCCGAAAAACAGTTGTCCACTGTCAAGCCGGATGGCTCGCAGAAGCTCTGTGTGTGGGCATCCGAGCATGATGCGCTGCGGCAAAACATCTTGACCCGACACGGCTACACGAAAAAGGAATGGCCGGAACACCAATGGCGCCGGCGGCTGGACATACCGATCCCCGATGTGCCGATCGCTTCCGGGTACACCATCCGCTCACTGGGGGATGGCCTGGAATTATTGGAACGCTGTTACGCCTCGGGGCTGGGTTTCCACGAGGGGGATATCAAAATTGCCGTGGAAAACCGCGATGATCCCACCTGGTACCGGAACATCCAAACCGCCCCGTCCTATCGTCGCGATCTCGATCTCGTGGCCATCGCGCCTGATGGCGCCATAGCCGCCTTTTGCACCCTTTGGTTCGATGATGTCACTCGAAGCGCCGTCTTCGAGCCGGTCGCCACTGTGCCAACCCATCAACGGCGCGGCCTGGGTAAGGCGCTGATGAACGAGGGCTTGCGGCGGTTGCAACGGATGGGCGCTACCCTGGCCTTTGTGGGGGGCTATAGCCCGGAAGCCAATGCGCTCTACCGGTCGGTGATGAGTTCCGATCACGAATTGGACGAACCATGGGTGAGGGAATGGAAAGGATGAGAGCAATGAGGTCTTCTGCGGTTGGCAGCGTGACCGAGTTTCCACCCGAGCCTATCGGCCTAAAGGAGCAGATCCAGCGCGTGCTTGACGGCAATCGATTCGCCGTGCTGGCCACTCAGAACGCTGGTCAGCCACATGCCAGCCTGATGGCGTTCACGCCAGTAGGCGGCCTGCGGTACCTGGTCTTCGCCACCTATCGTGGCACGCTGAAGTATCGAAATCTATTGGAAGACGAGCGATTGGCGGTTCTGATCGAAGATCGAAATACTGATCAGGCGCAAGCAAAGCGAGGTATCGTGCTGACCGCGATCGGCAAGGCCATCGAAATACCGGATGCGGAGCGGGCAGCCGCTGTCAGTGCGCACTTGGCGAGGCACCCGGATCTGGAGGAGTTTATCCGCTCGCCGGACTGTGCGGTGCTGCGCATGGCCGTTACGGCGTACCAAGTGGTCGGCGGGATTGAGGACGTACGCTGGTATCAGATGGAGGGTTCCACAACCACCTAACCTACGTTTCCCACCGACAGTGGCTTGGTGTGGACGTTACCCTGGAGTGAATGGGACTCGATGCGAAACTTCTCAAGAGTATGATCCTGGTGAAGTCCTTAGAAGCTCTCCCGGAGGCTCTTCGTATGGTTTTCATCCGATTTAACGAAACGAAACCTCACAAAGTTTTGACTGGCTCTGCTGTCTCAGGGAACAATCGCGGCAGAAAAGAATCTCCCAGGAAGGGAGATCGAGAAAGGAGACAGCATGGAAACAACTCTGACCCGTAACCATCTCCGCCGCCCGGCCGGAATGGCCGGTTTCCTGGTGGTCTGGTCCGGCCAGCTAGTCTCGCTGGTGGGCACTGGAATGACGCAATTCGCTTTTGCCATCTATATTTGGCAAACCACTGGGCAAGCCACCCCCTTCGCCTTGATCGGCTTCTTCTTCGCCTTGCCATTGATCGGCTTCACTCCATTCGCCGGCGCCTTGGTGGATCGTTGGAACCGCAAGCTGACGATGATGATTTCCGACATCGCTGGGCTGCTGGTGAACTTGGTTTATCTCTCACTCCTTATTTGGGGTCACTTGGAGATGTGGCATCTTTATGTCTTGGTTGCTTTCAACGGCCTTTTCCTGGCCTTCCAGTGGCCGGCCTACTCAGCGGCCATCTCGACCATGCTGGAAAAGAAGCATTTCGGTCGCGCCAATGCTTTGATGTCGGTTGCCCAGAGCGGCTCCACCATCATGGCGCCGGTGCTGGCGGCGATCCTGATGGTCTCGATCGGGCTCTCGGGCATCATCCTGTTGGATAGCATCAGCTTCCTGGCAGCCATCCTCACCTTGGCAATTGTAGCCATTCCCCAGCCGCCCAAGACGGAGCTGGGCGAGAAGTCGAAGAGCAACCTCTTCCGCGAGGCGGCATACGGCTTTCGCTACATCTTCCGCATCCCCTCTCTGTTAGGCCTGCAGTTGACCTTTTTCTTCGGCAACCTGCTCTCCAACCTGGTAGGCGTCCTTTATGTGCCGATGATCCTGGCTCGCACGGCCAACAACGCCGGAGCGCTGGCCACGGTCGAGACGGTGCTGGGCATCGGGGGAGTTCTAGGAGGGATCCTGATCTCCATCTGGGGTGGTCCCAAGCGCCGCATCAACGGTGTCATCGGGGGATGGTTCCTCTCCTTCTGCGGAATCCTGGCAGTAGGGCTGGTCAGCGGGGTGGTCGCCTGGGCTATTGCCGGCTTCTTCTTCGCCTTCGTCTCACCGCTGATCAGCAGTTCCAACCAAGCCCTCTGGCAAGCCAAGATCCCACCGGAGATTCAGGGGAAGGTCTTCTCCGCCCGGTCTCTGATCGCCCAGGTCGCCTCCCCCTTCTCCATGATTATCGCTGGACCGCTGGCCGATCGCATCTTCGAGCCGGCGATGCTTCCAGGAGGCGCGCTGGCCGGATCACTGGGTCCTCTCTTCGGGGTGGGAGTGGGCTCCGGAATGTCTTTGATGATTGCCGTGGCGGGTTTGTTGGGCATGGTCGTGGCGGCTTCTTGCTATCTAGTTCCGGTCATCCGAAATGTTGAGCGCCTTGTTCCTGACTTTCAACTGCCTGAGGCCCCGATCGAAGAGCCCCCCGCAAGTGGCGCAGCTCCCGCAAGAGAGGGCATCCCGGCCATCGCCCTCAGCGAATAGCGGCTTTGGAGGGCTCTTTCTCATTTCAAGCGGGTAAACTTCCAGCCTGCGACAGGAGAAGAGATGCTGCCGCAGGCTGTTTGGTCCAGCTTCCCTGACATCATGGCGAGGATGATCTTCAAGAGTCTGGTCGGTTCCAGGAAAGCAGGCAGTCTCGGGTTTTCCGCACTGGGGTGCGGCAGTCTCAGGGATAGCAGTGGTCCCGGGGATAGGGTTTACGCCGCATTGGTTCTCGTAGGGGCGGGTTTCAAACCCGCCCAGGCACGAGCGGTTTCAGCGCTGTGTTGCCTCATTCCCCGGAACACCCTGCCGGGTGTTAGGTGGGGCTACGCATATAATGCTCCAACGGGGGCTGCCAAACTGAAGCTGGTTGACTTGTTGCCGTCAGCCTTGCTAATCCCAGAGACCTTGTTACCCTTCAGACAGCCTTGCCCATTCTTTTTGAGAAAGAGCCATAATACCGCACTATTTTGGCCGGCGTCGGGATGGCGGGGACTGCTTCCTTCAAGAAGGAAGTTGTTCGTTGTTTGCTGATTGAGTCAGTGAATCCGTTGTGAGATTGCCGGCCTGGTCGAAACAGTGTTGAATGCCAGCGGCAGTCTATTTCAGCTTGCCATCCTCCTGCAAAGCCTTCAGAACCCGGGGATCAGATCGAGGATCCTCCCCCTGGAAAAAGTCGGATCCCGGGTAACCGAGTTGGATCTGGATAACCGGGCGCTCCTTCGAAACCAGAATAGGATCGATCGCCACCCCGTCGTAACTCTGCGAGGAGTACCCAGGCCAGAAGGCGCCGGCATAGACGGGTTGGCTATCCACGCACACCGCAAAGGCTAATCCGCTGGTAGGTGGTCGAAGGCTCTGGATCCGCTCAGCCGCGGAGGCGGTCAGCACAATCTCGTGGGTCGCTTGCGTGTAGGTGACGATGTCCTCATTGGAGAGGATCGGCTCAACTTCCAGCTCCAGGTGGCTGAGGAACGGGAGCTGCTCCGGCTTGATCTTCGGGTTAGTCAGGTAGATGGAGAAGCCCTTCACGATCCCGGGCGTGGGAGTCGCCGGCGGTGAGGAAGCGGAAGTTTGCACAGCCGTTGGGGTGGCGATGGGGGACAGTGGCGCCCCAGCGCTGCACCCGGCTAGGATCAAGAGAAGAAGGGAAGCGAGAATGAGTGTGCAGACACATCGAACGAAGGAAGTGGAGCTTCCAGCCATGATCAGATTACCTCTCATCAATGGTAGGCCGGCTGCGTCTTTCCCCGATGGGAAGCGCTGCCCGGCCTCTGCTCTCGTTGATTACTTCTGCCATGGCCAGGTAGATGGCCGACAGGCCGCAGAGGATCCCCTCAAAACCGGCAATCCGGCCTATCAGGACAGAACCGCTCCAATCTCGGATGGCGAGCAGCAGAAAGAGGATCGTCAAGCTGAGGAAAACGAACTGAAGGACACGATTCTTCCCGAAGGTTCCGATCCACATGAAAAAAGTAAAGATGCCCCAAAAGAACAGAAACCAGGCCAAGAAAGCGTTTGGTGTCTGGTCGCCGTTGGGCAAGCCCATTCCTGGGATGATCCAAATAGCCACGAGCGCAATCCAAAATAGGCCATAGGAGGTAAAAGCGGTCGTTCCGAAGGTGTTCCCTCGGCGAAATTCCATGATGCCGGCAATAAGTTGGGCAATGCCTCCATAGAAGATTCCCATGGCCAGGATCATGGCGCTGATGGGGAAGAACCCAGCATTGTGGATATTCAACAAGACAGTGGTCATCCCGAAACCCATCAGACCCAGCGGGGCCGGGTTGGCAAACTTGCTTTCCATTTTACTTTCTTCTCCTCTCTCAACGGGTACATAATGCTTTGTCTCCCATCATCCCCATCCGCCCCTCAATTCCCTTCCTTTGATAAAGAATGAAACTTTTCTCCACTTTGACTGCTAAACAAACCGCCTATCGCAGATCAATGAGCGGATTTTGGGAAGAGCCCGATAGAACCGCTCACCTTCCGGGCAGTGGTCGCCAAAGCTCTCTTCAGTGCATCTGGATCGATCCTTCATTGGTGTTCCCGAAAAAAGATACAGTGCGGCTGCCCGGTCGTCAATGGGGGAGGCCATTGCGGACTGAATAGCGGGGGCTTTCACCCAACCGAATCGTTCCATCCTCCAATACGACTCACTGTCAGTCGATGGAAAGGATGGGGCTAGTCAGCCAGAAAAGGAGGGAAGGAGAACTTGACAGAATTTTATAATAGTAATCGGCTTTATATCCCATCGTTACAGGATAATAAAGATTTTTTTCACAGAACTTATCAAAAGTTTGATATATGCCTCTCTCCTGTGAAATGATGCCTCCAGAAAGAAAAAACGAACAGAGGAGAGCAAAATGAACGGAATGATGATGGAAGGAACGATCCCCAG
>CAYXFH010000120.1:0-3858 GCA_964464245.1 uncultured bacterium | reverse complement strand
CGAGATTCTACCCGCCTTTCCATTTTCTTCTCCATTTCCTCCACAGTCAACTACCAGTAATTCCCTCAGACGAAGCCTTTGGGGGCGCGTAAGAAACCTCTTTGATCAACGTGGCGTAGAGCATATAGACAAGCTTGTTGTCTACTGCGATGATGGCCACACTGTAGGCTTTTCCTCTCTCACGCAGTTTCAGGCAGTAACTGCGCAGGCGCAACTCGCACCGCACCACGCCCTGAGCCATGATGTAGAGGACGCGGCGCAGACGCTTGTTCCCCCGCTTGGAGATCTTCCCCGCATGAAGCATCGTCCCGGACTGCGCGATGGAGGGACCCAAACCGGCGAAGGCTGCCAGCTTGCCAAGAGAAAGGGGACAGATTTATTATTGAGAATAAGGATTCTTTGGCATAGAAAATAAATCTGTCCCCTTTGTTTCCAAGATAAGGAAGGAAGATGTGGTTGGAAAGAACATTCTCGCGATCGTCCTCAGCAGTGTCATCTTGTTGACCGCCTGCGCGCGCCCACCAGCTTCCAGCCCACCTGCCTCCAGTTCTCCGGAGGCGGTGAAGCCTTCCCTGGTGATCACCCATGTTTCCATCGTCGACGTCAAAAAGGAGAGTATCGTATCCGGCCAGACCGTCCTGATCGGAGGAGAGCGCATCATCGCGATTCAGCCAGGCGGAGAACCGCTCCCAGAGGCTGTGACCAAAATCGACGGCAGCGGAAAGTTCCTGATCCCCGGATTGGTGGATTCCCACGTGCACTACGTGGATTCCTTGACCTTCGGACGGCTGATGCTAGCCAATGGGGTCACGCTGGTGCGGGACATGGGAATGCCTACCGAACAGGCGATCAGCTTGCGAGATGCCTTGAACAAGGGAGATCTACTGGGCCCGGAGATGGTGGCCACCGGTTCCATTTTGGACGGTGACCCTCCCCTGATCCCGGTCATTTCTTTAGGCCTGAAGACGCCCGAGGATGGGCGGGAGGCGGTCCGCAGGCAAGCTAAAGCTGGGGCGGACCAGATCAAGGTCTACAGCGGATTAGAGAAAGAGATCTTTCTGGCCATCGTTGATGAAGCGAAAAAACAAGGACTGAAAGCAGTCGGGCATGTGCCGGAAGCCATCGCCATCGAGGAGGCGGCGGAAGCTGGATTGTCCAGCAGCGAGCACCTCTTCGGCTTTGAGAAGATCATCGGCCGGCTGTTGGGAGAGCCGGTGCAGTTGAAGAGGGGCGGCATGGGGCCGCAGGCCTACTTCTGGCTGCGCCTGGGAGAAGTCGATCCCGTCGAACTGAAGAATGCTCTCGCGCCCCTCCTGGCTACCGGGATGGCCGTCTGCCCCACAACCATCGTCTTTCGCACCGGTCAGTACTTGAATGAGGTCTATGCCGGCAAGTACCGCTTGCTGGAGTATGCCTCCGCCAAGCTGCGGGAGCTGTGGGTGGGGCTTTGGCCTCCAGGCTCGCAGAACCCCGTGGAACTGGGGCAGTTGTGGCCCAAGATGGGCGCCTTCGTGAAGATCCTGAGCGACGAGGGATTTCCCCTCCTGGTGGGCACCGATCTGAGTTTCCCCGGCCTCATTCCAGGCTTCTCTCTTCACGAGGAGATGGCCCTCTGGCAGGAGATGGGCGTCCCTGCCGCGACGATCCTGAAAAGCGCTACGATTGGGCCAGCCGTGTTCATGGGCCTGGATCAAAAGCTCGGCACGGTGGAGGTAGGGAAAGAGGCCTCGCTGGTCTTGTTGCGGGCCAACCCTTTAACCGACATTAATAATGCGCAACAGATCGATGGAGTTTTCCTTCGGGGAAAATACTACAACCGAGCGGATCTGGATCGCATGCTGGAAGAGGCGAAGGGGCTGGCGGCGTCTCCTTGAGCGCGTGCCGTACCGAAGCGCGCAGGCAACGTTAACCCCCGCCGGGACGGATGAAACCGGGATCCACCGGAGGAACCGAGCCTCCCCAGAACCAGGCCGGCGAGAAGAGATAGAGAGCCGCCACGCACGCCATCGAGGCCAGGAGCGATAGATAGAGCAGCGGGGGGCGGTGAGCCAGCCACGGGTAGAGGAGCCGGCACCCTCCAAGGAGAAGGCCCAGCAGCAGCAGGCAGGCTGGGAAGCCGATCTGGATCTCCCAAAGGGCCAAGAAGGGCGGGTTGATGGCCCGCAGAATTTCGTAAGGAGCGATCAGGAAAGTGGAGAGGGCGGCCCACCTCCCGGGCTGGTAGCTCTCCATTCCTGACGCTTCAACCGGCCTCCCCCCATTCCCGCTGCTGGGGACCGGTTCCTGCTTTATGGAAATGGCTGCAGCGGTCTTTACCTGCCAGATGGAGACCAGGCCATCCGCGTAAAGCCGGGTCATCTGGTCGAATCGGAGGGGCGAAGCGAAAGTAGGGGAAGGGAAAGGCGCAGAGGGTTTAGGATTTGCAGGCCGATTTCCCCCTGGAGGCGCATTTCCCGCCAGCACGAGGGTGACCGGTTGACCGGCAGCCAGGGTTTGTTCTACTTTTCCCGCTATCTCCGCTCGTTCCGCGGAGGACAGACTGATCATTCCAGGACCATAGAAGTAGCGCACCCAATAGGCGGGTTGATTGGCCAGGTCAGTGATGATCAAGCCCTGGCGGTTGGCGACCTGGCTGCCGCGCTCCAGCGAAACCAGCACCGGCTCCGGCAGGGAAGCTCTCATCTGCGCATCGTTGCTGCCGAAGCCGATGAAAGAGACAACGGAAAGTGCTAGCGCCACAAGAAGGACCGGCAGGCTAAAACTGTGGAAGCGACGCCACAGCCAACCCAAAGAGACAGCGGCAAATATCGCCACAGGTGGGAAAAGCATCACCTGAAAGCGCCATTGGTTGGACACATTGATCTGGGGGAAGGTCAACAGCAGGCTGAGCGTAAACCAGACCAGCAGGAGCGTGGTCTCCCGCCGAGGGCGCAGGGCGGCAAGCAGGCAGCCCGGGACTGCGATTGCCAGAAGAGGCCAAAGCTCGGGGACAGCCCCCCGGCTTGCCTGGAAGGGCAGGCCGGCATTGGCCGCGATCTCGTTGAATCCGGGGTTGAGGGAGTTCCACAACAGCAGCGCTCCTGCCACTGCTGCTACATTGCAGCCCAGCAGCAGCCAATCTTGACGATCCGGACGGCGTCGCTCGATCAACCAGGAGAAGGGGAGGTAAGCGGGCAGGATGAACCAGACATAGACGAAGGTCTTGTGCGTGAAGATGCCCAATAGGCCGACTGCCGCCAGCAGAAAAACCCAGCGCCAATTCTTCAGGCAGCGCAGGAAGAGATAGAGAAACAACACCAGTAAAGCCAGGCTGGCCATGTTCTTGCGGATGTCCACCGCTACCCGCAGCGTCATTGGCGAGAAGACCACCAGGACGACAGCCAACAGAGCGGCCAGATCGCTGCGGAAGGCGGTGCGGACCAGGAGGTAGGTAGCCAAGCCCAACAACACCGTGAAGAGGGCAGTGGCAATTTTCACCCCCAGCATCACACCGAACAGTTGGGCGAAGGGGTAGGCCACGTAGAAGCAGACCGGCGGGACCTCGAAAGGGGAGAGTACGCCCGACCAACCTTGCTCCGACATCTCCCGCAGTTGGTAGGCGTAGAAACCTCCATCGGTGCCGTTGACATAGTCCGTGGTAGAGGTCAAAGCCAATTTAGCTACAAAAGCGGCCGCCAGGATGAAGCAGAGGCAGATCCAGCTTGCTCTCCGACGATTGCTGCCGATAACGCGCCACGCATTTTCCAGCATCGAGTTCACTTGCCTGGAGAAGATGATAGCAGAGCCCGGGTCGGGGAAGCGCTCATCAGGGTTTTCAAGATGGCTCCTCGTTGGCTCGGGAATTGAAGAGATTCTGCC
>CAYXFH010000119.1:0-4210 GCA_964464245.1 uncultured bacterium | reverse complement strand
CAACAGCTTGGTCCAAGCAGCCAAAGCCAAAGCTCGAGGGTATCGCAGCATCAAGAACCTGATCACCATGGTCTACCTCATTGCCGGCAAACTCGACTTCGGATGGGCATAAGGGGTACCCACATGAAACAGCGAGGAGCCTTCTTTTCCATCGATTCCAATCACCCCAAGGCTTTCTGATTTTGGAAGAAGGGTGAGAATACCGGAGCGGTGCAAGGTGGAAAGGCAACGGGCATATTCCCTTTTTACTGGAAACGACGGTTTCGTCTCTTTGACTCTGTATTCAACCATCCTGCTCACCAAGTGGAACGGAATTGGTTGATCGATCTCTGAATATCAGGGGGAAAGATACCTCTGTTTCCATCGATGTTCTTGGCTGGTTTCCGCATCGTAGTCATGGCTACCGCCTATTTTAGGATATTCCGGATTGAATTTGACCTGGATCGTTACGCTCTTGGAATGGAGCTATGCTAGGATGATACCGGTAGCTGAGCAACTACCTACTTCGAAGTTGCCCGGTACCCTGAAAGATAGGGAAGGGCAGGAAAGGAAACAAAAAATGGCTCGATTTTGCTCCAGTTGTGGCGCCCCCCAAGCGGAAGGGACTCGTTTCTGCGGCTCGTGTGGCCAAAGCCTGGCCAATCCGCCCTCTTCCCAAGGCGCAGCTCCTCCTCCCTCCCCGCCTCCAGCAGCGGATAGCGGAGAACGCGTTCTGGGAGTGGTCCCCAACCTTAGCGCCGGGACCCTCGGGGCCAAGTCTTATGTCCTGGTCGTCACCGATCGTCGCCTCCTGGTCGTACGCGTCACTTCCCAAATTATGGCGGAGGTCGTCCGCAAGTCGCAGGAAGAGGGCAAGGCCCAGGGAAAGGGTTTCTTCGAGCGTTGGGGGGACCAGATCTCCGCGTTCTACCGTTACGCCGAGCGCTATTTGTCCATGGCGCCAAGCGCGATCCTGGCGGAATGCGCCGAGAACTACGCCATTGAGTATTCCCAGGTGACCCGCATCACCATCGACGGACAGGAAGGGCAGGATGATCCGAACACGAAGGGGACGCTGCGGCTGGATGCGCAGGGCCGCCGTCTTGTCTTTCAGATCCCGACAGGGAGGGAGATTACCCAGGCTCGATCCCTGCTGGGCCAGGCTCTCGGAGCGGTAGTGCGTT
Source organism: uncultured bacterium (assembly GCA_964464245.1). GTDB lineage: Bacteria > Caldisericota > JANLFM01 > JANLFM01 > JANLFM01 > JAPLHV01. The sequence goes on along the minus strand of CAYXFH010000119.1, from coordinate 3,047 downwards.
AGGTAATCATGCGCCGGATATTGGTCAGGGCCAGGTCGTGGTGCGGGACGCCATCCTGATAGAAGGCGTTTTGGTCAGCGCAGGGGAACCTTTCGCATTCACCGCAATGCAATAGTTGTTTCTTTTCCGCGCATCCTTTGGTCGGGCAGTCGCTGATTAGCTCGATTTCGTCTTTGCAACCCTTGCATTTCCATTTTCCCAGATTCTCCTCGAAAGAGCCGCAGCCTCCGCAATACAGACCGCAAAAGTCCAGCAAAGCAAATCGATTCATTCCACGACTCCTTCAGCAAGGATTCCAAATATGTTCATCCCGAAGTCAGCACGAGGATTCGCGCGCTACTTGGGTGTTACATACTGCTGACTTTCGTTGACCACATAGCGGACGAACTGCAGCGTGCTTTCAAAGTCCTCGGGATCAGCAAGCTGCCAGACAGAAAGGGCCGGATTGGGGCGCCCGCTCCATGTTCGATCAATCAACCTATTCCAGCGCTGTTCCAGGTGGGTCTTTGCCCACTCTGCTCCTGCACGCTTTGATCCGGGGAATCCCGTACAGAGATCGTGCAACATCCGGCAGTAGCTCAGGACGATAAAAGTTTGATAAAAGCGGTTGTTGAAGGGGGTCTGGTTGTCAAGGATCTCCTGCCCCCACTCTGCCATCGTTTCCGCGATTTCCCTCCGCAGCTCTTCAACGCAGATCGGGTCAACCAGCGTGTCGGGCGAAGGTCCTGCCAAGGTGACTCCATTCTCACGAACCACCCATCGAACGACGATCGAGTTGCAGTGATCAGCTTTGATGAGGCTGCGACTGCCGTTGTCCAGGTACCAGAGTTTCTCGCCCTGTTGTGTATGGCGCCGCAGGACACTCCTGGGGAAATAGGAACCTTCCAGGTGCTGGGCCCAAGGGGTGTCGAGGTTGTAGAGACGCTCATGCACCATTTGAAGAGCTGCAACCTGGTCGTCAGACAGCTCCGTTTCAACAACAATGATGAAGTCGACATCACTGTGGATGTCGAAACCGCCGGTTGCGAACGAACCTTGCAGGTACGCGCCGACGAAATTTTCACTCAGGACTTCCCGCGCGCTATCTACCAGATCCCGCAAGACCTCGTTGAGTTCCGAATAGGGTGTTGGAAATGCTGTTTCCATTTTCTTTGCTGCACTATTGAAGCGTTTACCGATGATTGTACGGCATTTTCCCCGTCCATAGCTCTGCCCGTGCGCTGGCATGGAACCAGGACGGAAGATAGCTTGTCCTGGGATTGGCCGGTATGATAGGAGCCGGGGAAATAACTGCAACGACGCACATTCCAGGAGGCGGCAATGGATAGCATCGCGAAAGGGTTCGAAGAATTGATTCACACCTTCGTAGCCTGGGCACAGGGACAGGAAGATATTCACCTGGCCTTCGTGTTGGGCTCGCGCGCCCGCACCGACCACCCGGCAGACGAATGGTCCGACCTGGATCTGGTGACCATCACGAAGGACGCCCGCCCCTATCTGGAGCGGGCCGATTGGGTCGACAACATCGGCAAGGCGTGGTTGACCTTCATCGAGACGAATGATGGCTCTATGGAACGACGAGTTCTCTTCGACGGCGGGTTGGATGTCGACTTCGCTTTCATTCCGCTGGAGACGTTCCAAACCATGCTGATAAATAAGGTGGATCTTGCCATTGCCGATATCTTCCGCCGGGGAGTCCGCGTTCTTCTGGACAAAGACAACCAGCTTCCCGACTCCAGTAAGTTCTCCTCTGCCTGGAAAGCACCTCTACCGCCGTCTGAAGCAGAATTCCTGCAGGTGGTCCATGACTTCTGGTACCACGCCGTCTGGACTGCCAAGCACCTACGGCGTGGCGAGCTGTGGTGGGGGAAATCCTGCTGCGATGGTTGGCTGAAGAGTTTGCTGCAGCAGATCTTGGAATGGCATGCGCGCGCCACCAGAGGGCCCGGTCACGACACCTGGCTGCGCGGCCGCTTCCTGGAAGAGTGGGCCGATCCACGCGTGGTCGCGCAACTGTCAGGCGCCTTCGCCCATTACGACCCAGCAGATATCTGGCACGCCCTGGCGGTAACCATGGACTTGTTCCGCATGGTGTCCCTTGAAACGGCCGGGTTGCTGGGGTATTCCTACCCCACCGATGGCGCCGAGTATGCCACCGGGCTGGTCAACCGTCTTTCCCAGGGAGAAGAGCTATAATCGGGGACAGCCAATGATTATTCCGAAAATCAAAACGCAAATAGCTGCTGTAATGCGGAAATAACCCTTAACTGGGTTTCTGAATCAAGAATGCCGAGGTGTTTGATAAGGCGCGTTTTATCTATGGTTCGTATCTGATCTAATACGATATGTCCCGTTTTCTTCATAAAATGGCATGCTATTCGAGTTGGATATTCTTTCCCGGAGGTCGTCATTGGGGCAACGATAACGGTTCGGATATGCCGATTCATTTCGTCCGGAGAAATGACTAGGCAAGGACGAGTATTTTGAATTTCCGAACCGACCGTAGGATCAAGGGCAATCAGATATACATCGAAGCGATTGACTACCATTGCCATTCCTCTGCATCCCATGAATTTGCACTGTCTATGTTTATGTCTATCAATGTATCGTGACCATTTTTCGCCATTGTTCTAAAAGCATTTTCCCAACCTGGCCTAGGATTTGAGATCGGGCGAATGATGATTTGGTTTTTCTCCACCTCTAGCTCAACGTCATCCTTGATTCCAGTTTGATCAAGCAAGGGTTTTGGAATACGAATACCCTGGGAGTTGCCGATTTTTATCACACGCGCTCTCACCGTTATCTTCACCTTTTTGATTCAGTTGTAATTACATTGTAATTACTACGATTGCAAGAGCCAAAGGATTAATTGGGGAAGGCCACCGCGCCATTTCATTCCGACGGCATGGCGGCATGCTAAGATGAGCTATCCTTTAGAAATTCACGGTGATGAGCCCGTGAAGGAGGGATATGACACCCGAGAGAATTGAGATCGATGCGATGATTCGCCGCATTCTGGTTCCGGTAGACGGTTCCCCTTACTCCCG
>CAYXFH010000118.1:0-4007 GCA_964464245.1 uncultured bacterium | reverse complement strand
CCCGCCGATCAGGTTGTTTTGCACTCCCTCCATGACGGGCTCGAAGAACCAGTCCGTCATCGCCACATCGCTGAAGGGGGAAGCGCCGGCTGGGGCCGCTTGCGGCAATTGCAGCGCGGCGGCGAGGATCTTGATGAACTCCGCGCGGGTCACCGACTTATCAGGCTGGAAGGAGCCATCCGGATAGCCGGAGATGATTCCTTTGTCTACCAGTGTCATGATATCTGCTTGCGCCCAATGGCCGAAGACATCGTTGAAATCAGTGGTGCCGGCCGAAATCGGAAGAGCCGACATGGAAAGCAACATGACGGCCACCAACACACTACAAATGACTCTTTTTTTCATCCCTACTCTCCTTTTCTGAGCTGCAAATTATCCAAAACCGAACTATGACCTCCACATGCCCCCTCTCTTCAAGGTTTCCGTGTACTTCTATTGAAGACGGACTTCCAATAATTCTATCAGGATTAGCGTGATATTGTCTTGACCGCCGCGATGCAGAGCGGCTTGGCGAAGCTCCTCCGCGGCTTGGGTCAGATCCGCAGAGGCGGCCAATCTACCCAAGGTCGCGTCGGGTAGCTCTGTGAAGAGACCGTCCGAGGCCAGCAGAAAGCGGTCACCCGCCTTCAGCAAGAGCGGGAAGATATCCGCGGAAGGTTCATCCAGCCCCCCCAAGACCCGGGTGACGACATTGCGGTAGGGATGGCGTCGGGCCGCTTGCTTGCTCAGAGCGCCGGCCCGCATTTGTTCCGCCACCCAGGAGTGGTCTAGGCTGATTTGCCGCAGAGCTCCCTGCCGCAAGAGGTAGGTGCGGGAATCGCCAATGTTGCCGACCCAGCCTGAATCACCGGAGAGCGCCAGGGCGGTCAGGGTAGTGGCCATCTCCGAGAGAGAAGGGGAGGATCGCTGTTTTGCCAGGATGGCCTGGCGCCCTTGCCGGAAGGATTCTTGCAATCGCTCGGCGGGCGAGAGGTCGCTATCGAGGAGAAAGGCGGAGGCGGTCTCCACCGCCAGACGGGAAGCCTGTGCGCCCCCGGCAAGCCCTCCTAGACCATCAGCCACCAGGAAGAAGGGCAAGCCATCGGTGAGACCTCGCTGGGCAGATAGAAAGTAAGCGTCCTCGTTGAGGGGACGGAGCAGCCCACGGTCAGTCAGGCCTACAGCTTGGAATCGCATCAGGTGAAGTGGTAGCGCTGTGGGGAATTGAACCCCAGTTTACGGATTGAGAGCCCGTCGAACTAACCACTGTTCTACAGCGCCACGCCTGTGAATATAGCAAAGGTTCTCATTCTCCGTCAACCGCGTTGCCAACGCATCTGGATGTCGTACAATTCAAAAAATGGCTGAACGAGTGTTGCTGGTGGAAGATGAGCGCAACCTGAGCGATGTCCTGGCCTACAACCTGGAACGAGAGGGCTATGCGGTCGAATGCGCCTACGATGGCGATAAAGCCTGGGAACTGTTCGAAGCGAGACCTCCTGACTTGGCGCTGCTGGATGTAATGCTTCCCGGCCTGGGAGGGTTGGAACTGTGCCGGCTGATTCGCGCCCGCTCCTCCGTGCCGGTGATCCTGCTGACCGCTCGGGGGGAGGAGGCCGACAAGATCCGCGGTCTGGATCTGGGGGCCGATGACTATGTCACCAAGCCCTTCTCCTTAGGAGAGCTGATGGCCCGCGTTCGCGCCCAGCTCCGCCGTTCAGGTACGTTTGGGCAACGGATCGAGCAGGGTAGGCTGTGCATCGACCGCCTACGTTTCTCTTTGGAGAAGGACGGCCATCCGCTCCCTCTTCCCCGAAAGGAGTTCCTGCTGCTGTGGGAGCTGGCCAGCCACCCCAATGTGGCCATCCCTGGCGAGACCCTCCTACGGCGCGTCTGGGGCGAGGATTTCTACGGTGAGGAACAAACCCTAGCCGTGCATGTGCGGCGCCTGCGGGAGAAGATTGAAGAGGATCCCTCTCGCCCCGCGCTGATTGAGACCGTTCGGGGGGTGGGCTACCGGTGGGGGGGTTGAAGGTGCATTGGCGCCTTGGCTGGAAATTCGTACTGGCGACTACCCTGGCGCTGGTGATCAGCTCGCTCTTCATCGGGCTCTATCTAGCCGGCGCCTTGCGCTCGGCCAGCGAAGCAGACCAGGAGCAAGCTCTCCGGCGGGAAACACAGTTGGCCGCCCAGCTCCTGGAAGTTCTTCCGCTGAGTTTAGTGCAAGAGCAGGGGGATGCCCTCGCTCGCCAAGCAGCCAACGGGGGTGAGGCCCGCTTCACCATCCTGGACGGAACCGGGAAAGTTTTGGGAGATTCAGCCGAGCCGGCTGCCATGCTGGAGAACCATGCCGACCGGCCGGAAGTGCAGCAAGCGCTGCGCGGAGAAGTGGGAGTATACCGCCGCTACAGCACCACCTTGGGCGAGTCGATGCTCTATGTGGCGGCGCCGATCCCCGCCCTGCCTCCGGTTGAGCTGGTAGTACGGGCCAGCGTCCCCAGCAATTTCCACGAGGACTACTTGATGGCGCTATTGAGAACCTTGCTGATCGCGGTAGCTGGGGGTTTCCTGATCTCTCTTCTGCTGGCTCCGTGGGCGTCTCTTCTGGTGACTCGACCGCTGAAGCGGATAGTGAAGGGGATCCAGCCTCCTGTCCCCGGCGCTCCTTATCCACTGCTGCGGATGTCCCGCACCGACGAGCTGGGCGACCTGGCCAAGGGAATTGATGGCTTGCTGGAGCATGTCAACGTCCAGGAGGAGAAGGTGCAATCTTTGCAGGAAAAGTTCGGCGCTCATCAAGGCAAAGAACGAGACGGTCTGCTGGTCCTCGATTCAGAGGATCGAGTTCGCAGCGCAACATCCAAAGCTGAAGAGCTCCTTGGCGTCCCCTTGTGGCGCTTGGTAAAGCGTACTCTCTTGGAGAGCACCCTCGACCACGCCCTGGCTGAAGCGGCGCAACGCGCGCTTTCCGGCGCCCCGGGAGTTCCCGTCTTCTTCGCCGGCCGCGAGCTCTTCCTGCGGGGGAGGAGGTTGAGCCGATCAGATCCCGACGCCGCCTTCCTCTGGATCGAGGACCGCAGCGAACTCGCCGCCCTGAAAGCCACTCGAAGAGACTTCGTAGCGAATGTCAGTCACGAGCTGAAGACCCCCATTGCCTCCCTGCGGGCGATGCTGGAGACCCTCGGACAGCAACCCCCGCCTTCGAGCGAGCGACAAGATGAGTTCTTAACTCGCTCCTTGAAGGAGGTGGAGTATCTGCAAGCGCTGCTCGAGGAGTTGGCCAAGCTCTCTCGCGTGGAGGCGGGGAAGGTTGATTTCCAGATGGAGGACTGTGATTTACGTCGGCTCCTGGCTGATCTGGCGGCCGGCTTGGCCGAGAGAGCCCGTCAGCGCTCGCTGCGTTTGGAGATTCGGACAGGAGAGGAACCGCTCTGCGTTCGAGCCGATCCCCTGTTTCTGCGCGAAGCGTTGCTGGCCATCCTGGATAACGCCATTAAATTCTCCTACCCGGGCGTTGCTATCACTGTTTCAGCGTCAAGTAAAGGTGGGTGGGTCACCCTGGAGTTTCGCGACCATGGGCCGGGGATCCCAGCTCTTGAGGTGCCGCGCATCTTCGAGCGCTTCTATAAAGTGGACAAGGGCCGAGCCGGCGAAGGATTCGGCATCGGGCTTTCTTTGACCCGGCACATCCTGGAGAGTTTTCATGGCAGCTTGACTGCCTATAGTGACCTTGGAAAAGGCGCTCTTTTCGTGGTTCGACTGCCACTTGCCCCAGGGAACAGTAGCGGAGAAGGGCGATCCAGCCCGCGGCAGGATGATAGCTCGCGATAGGATGATAGTCTGCGGCAGGATGATAGCTCGCGATAGGATGATAGTCTGCGGCAGGTTGATAGCTCGCAGCAGCGTGTACTGACGAATTAAGGCAAACGTAACCTGCAGGTAAGGTCCCGGTAATCTTCTCCTGCTAAACTGGGTCCGAAATGAGAAAAGAACCTGTGAAAAAGGAGAAAAGAATGAGAAAAAGTAGG
>CAYXFH010000117.1:0-6761 GCA_964464245.1 uncultured bacterium | reverse complement strand
CGGAGCCAAGGCGCTGCTGATGGGGATCGCCTTCCGTCCGGGGGTGAAAGAGGATCGCTACTCTCCCTTCTTCCCGGCGAGCGACGACTTAATCGCCGCGGGAGTGGAGGTCTATGCCTGGGATCCGCTCTACCCTGACGAGGAGATCGCTGCCATGGGTGTAATCCCAGCGCACTCCTTGGCCGGGATGGACGCTGCCATCGTCATTACCGGCCACGAGCAATTCAAGGAGTTGGACTGGCTCTTCGAGGCTGCGCAAATGCGCAATCCCGTGCTGGTCAACGGCCGCTTCATCCTCTCCCCTGCCCTGCGCGACCAGAACCTGACTGTGCTGCGGTTGGATGGACGGTGATACGCAGATGAATGAACAGGATCTCTCGCTTCACCAATCAGATCAAGCAATGATCGACCAAGCGCCTGAAGACGATCTACAAGGGGATCCATTTGATCATTTCTACGCCATCATCCTCAGTGGAGGTTCGGGCACTCGGCTGTGGCCGTTGTCCCGGGAATTGTCACCCAAACAGATCTTGCACCTCTTCGGCGCCGACAGCCTGATCCGCCAGACCATCACCCGCCTCACCAAGCTGGTAAAAGAAGAGCGGATCCACATCGTCACCGGCCAGCGCCTCTTCGACGAGATCCGCAACCACCTCTTGACCGAATTCCCTCCTTGCCGGAAGGTACAATATATCCTGGAGCCGGCCGCGCGCAACACTGCTCCAGCGGTAGCCCTGGCTGCTTGGCAGATCGTCAAGCAAGATCCCCAGGCGATCCTGGGCGTCTTCCCCTCAGACCACTTCATCACCGATGACCAGCCGCTGCTCGATGCTGTGCGCCAGGCCGCTACCGCTGCCAAGGACGGCTGGCTAGTCACCTTCGGCCTGCAACCGGAACGGCCGGAGACCGGTTTCGGCTACATCGAGCGGGGAGAGCCTCTTTCGCCCGAACTCGGCTTGTTTCGCGCTGCCCGCTTCATCGAGAAGCCGAACCTGGTGACTGCCAAAGAATTGGTCGCTGCCGGACGCTTTTTCTGGAACAGCGGCATGTTTGTCTTCTCCGCCCGCGCCTTGCTGGAAGAAGTGGAGCGCTTCCTGCCCACACTGAGCGAAGCGCTGCGCACTCTCGACCGCTACTCGCCGGATGAGCGAGCCCAGTTCGCCCAACAGGAATTCGAGCAGATCCCACCGGTCAGCCTGGACTACGGCGTGATGGAGAATAGCGAGCGGGTGGCGATGATCCCGGTATCCCTCCAATGGAAAGACGTGGGCAGCTTGCCCGCTCTGGCCGAGTTCCACCCCAAGGATCTTGCCGACAACGTCGCCATCGGCCACATCGTGCAGGAGGGTTGCCGGGACAGCCTCCTCTACTCCGACTCCCGCCTGATCGCCGCCATTGGTCTGGAGAATATGATGGTCATCGACACCCCCGATGCCACCCTGGTCTGCCCCAAGGAACGGGCCCAGGAAGTATCCAGGATCGTCGCCCGCCTGAAAGAGGAGAAAGCGCCGGAGAGCGTCGCCCAGCGCTATTCCCATCGCCCCTGGGGCTCCTATGTGGAGCTGGAGAAGGGCGCCTCTTACCAGGTGAAGCACATTGAAGTGCACCCCGGCAAGCGCCTCTCCGAGCAACTGCACCGCCATCGCAGCGAGCACTGGATCATCCTCCAAGGGACGGCGAAGGTAACCATCGACACCGCTGAACAGATCGTACAGCCCAACCAGAGCGTCTACATCCCGGCCAACGCCCGCCACCGGCTGGAGAACGTGGGGAAGATCCCGGTGCATCTGGTTGAGGTGCAGAACGGCGAATACCTGGGAGAGGACGACATCGTCCGCTTCACCGACGACTTCGGGCGCTAGACGAGGCTGCCGTTTCGGACCAGTCCTGATCCGTAAGCCTTACCTGAACAATCTACGACTGTTCCCAGTCGGTAAGATCCTTCCCAACTGCCTCCCATATGCTCACTGTGACGGTGTGGGGCGCACAGTATTTCACTGCATTGCCGCTTCGCCGGTATTTTCTTAGAATCTCTTCCCTGTCTGATCCACAGCTTTCGTTCCACTCACCGGCGAGTGGTCAGGCAGCCGCACTTTGCGCTGCCGCAGGCGAGCCAGGCGGATGGAGCGTTCACCGCGGAGCGCAGGAGCCTCCCGGGAAAGGTTCTAAATGGCTTGGGGTCTGGGCGGAGGAGATATTCCGAGAGTTGTGCGACAGGCTGCCTGGCCTGGCTTTTCGCAGTCCCACCTCCTGAGCAATTCATCTTTGTTGCAGATTCAAATAGGCGTATCACCCAGGCGGCAACCTCAGTATACTTAGCGGACAGGGCTGGTTATCGGCTCACGGAGGAAACAGCGATGGGAAAAAACAGGAACAGGCAGGTGGAACCATGATCCCTTTCAGTTTTGTGCATACTGCCGATCTTCATCTGGGAACCCCTTTCCAGGGGATCTCCGGCGCCGGCGAGGCGGTTGGGCGTAGGCTGACTGCGGCGACCTATCAGGCCTTCGAGAATATCGTCTCCTATTCCCTGGAGAATCGGGTCGACTTCATGCTCGTAGCCGGCGACATCTTCGATAGCGCTGATCGCAGTCTTCATGCTCAACTGGTTTTCTTGCAAGGCCTGAAGCGCCTGGACCAAGCCGGCATCCCAGTGTACATCGCCCATGGCAACCATGATCCCTTGGACGGATGGTCAGCCGCACTGGACTGGCCGGGGAATGCCCATATATTTGGCGGCAAGGAGGTAGAACGCGAGATCTTCCGCAAAAAGGGCCAGGCGACCGCCGAGATCCTGGGGATCAGTTTTCCCCGGCGCGACATCACCGACAACCTGGCCATCCTCTTCCCCGCTCCCACGGCCGCCCTCTTCTCCATCGGTCTGCTGCACTGCAACGTGGGCGCCACTGGTTTTGAGAACTACGCTCCTTGCGGGTTGCAGGATCTGCTTGCCTCCGGCCTGGACTACTGGGCGCTGGGGCATGTCCACACCCGCGCCTGCCTGCATGAAAGTGGCCCCCTGGTGGCCTACCCGGGAAATCCGCAGGGTCTTCATGCCAAGGAGACCGGCGCCCGGGGTTTCCTGCACGTGTCGGTGGATGAGGACGGCGACGCTTTATCCCGGTTCATCCCAAGCGACTCTGTCCGATGGACTCAAATCGCTCTCTCTATCGATGAGATGAAACGTGATGAGGACTTGCTGGAGGCCCAGAAGCAAGCACTGGAGCAAATTCGCCAGGAAAGCGGGGAACGCCCAACCATCTGCCGCCTGGCTCTGGAAGGGCGAGGTCCGCTCCACGCCAACCTGGCGCGAGCCAACTACATCAAAGACATGCTGCAAAACTGCCGAGAGGCGGAGGAGCAGGAAGAGACCTTCGTTTGGGTGGAGGAGATCGAGGACCGGACCCGCCCCTCCCTGGATCGGAGCGCCTTGCTGGCGCGAGGGGACTTCACCGGCGAACTGCTGCGCCTGATCGATGAAACCGTCGCCAGGGAAGAGGGATGGGCAGAACTGAAAGAAGCATTGAAGCCGGTCTACCAGGAGGCCCGGATGTGCAAGCTGGTGGAGCCTCTCAATGGAGAAGCCCTGAAAGAAATCTGCGGCCTGGCCGAGACGCTCTGCCTGGATCGCCTGTTGCAGGGGACCGGCGATGCGGATTGAACGCTTCACCATCGATGGCTTCGGCATCTTCAAGGATTTCCAGCAAGATCGGCTGGAGGCTGGGACTTCCATCTTCCTTGGGGCGAACGAGGCCGGCAAATCGACCCTCATGGCTTTTTTCCGGCGCATGCTTTTCGGTTGGAAGGACAAAAAGAACAACCCCAACCCCTACGAACCCTTGTGCGGGGGGAACTACGGCGGAGAGCTGACTCTTCTGACCGCTGAGGGAGGTAACACTCGCATTGCGCGCAGCGGGGCAGAGCTGAAGAACCTGAAGGTGACCCTCGCCGACGGCAGTCTTGGAACTGATGTGGATTTGGCTCACCTCTTTGGCCCGGTGAACGAGCAGGTCTACCAGAGCGTCTACGCCTTCGGCCTGCACGAGCTGCAAAGCATGAACGCGCTGGACAAGGCGGGTATCCGTGAACGGATCTACAGCGCTGGCGCCGGCTTGGGCGGGGTATCCCTGCAAGCGGTCCGCAACGCTTTCCAAGGAGAGGCGAAGAAGCTCTTCCTCCCCTCCGGATCCCAACCGGAGATGAACAAACTATTGGGGGAGATCAAGGAGATTGACCTGTCATTGAAGGGGATCACCCAGGGGGTGGCCTCCTACGAAAGGCTGAAAGAAGAGCTGCAGGAGACCGAATCGACCCTGCTCCAGCTATTTAAGGAGCGAGAGAAGACAACTCGAGAGCTGCGGTCCGTAGAGAGCCTGCTTCTCGCTCGGGGGGATTGGGTTGACCTACAGGAGGCACGCCGAGAGCTGGAAAACGCCCCAGTCCTAGAGTGCTTCCCGGAGGGCGGCCTCTTGCGGTTGGAGAGCCTGCTGGCCATACGTGACGAACTGCGGATCGGTCGCGATGAACTGGCCGAATTTATTGAGAAACGAAGGAAGCAAGCCGACGCCATCGCCTTGGATGCACAGCTCCTTGCTGTCCGCGAGGAGATCGCCAGGCTGGAGAGGGAGTGCGAGAAATACCGCTCGGCGCGGGAGGACTCGCAGCAGAAAGAGGCCTCGCGCGATCAGCTTACCGAAGGGCTGGGTCGAACCTTGCAGGAAATCAGCCCGGCTTGGCAAGAAGAGGACTTGGGGAGCCTTGATGTCTCCATTGCCGCTCGAGAAAAGCTTCAAAATGCGAGGATAGACCTGCGACAAGCTGAAAAGGATCTAGAGCGCCAGGAGGAATTGCTGAAGGGAGTCTCTTCCCGAACGGCTGAAACCAAGGCTTTTTTTGAGGAAGCGAAGCAGAACGATCAGGCGCGGAGCCAGGCTTCAGGTGGCCAGGGGGAAACCCAGGTCCTGGAGCGCAAGCAGGCCCTCCATCGGATCCGCGCCGGCAAAGCCAGGCAGGCCGAATTGGAAAACCGGCACGAAGCAAGCCAGCGCGCCCTGGCGCAAGCTCGCGCTGCGCAGGCGCCGTGGTGGCCGGCCCTGGCTTTCTTCGCCTTTGCTATCCTGATGGGCGTCCTCTTCCTGGCCGTCTATCCCCTTCCCTGGCTGGCGGCGGCTGGCTTTGTCGTCTTTGCGGCCAGCGGGAGCCTTTACCTCTTTACCCTGCGCAGGAGGCCACCTTCGAAGGTGAGGCCGGCGGAAGGAGACTTGCTGATGCGGGATCAAGCGTTGGTGGGTGAATTGCAGAGGATCCAGGCGCAACTAGTGGCTGATGCACAGCGGTGCGGCCTGTCGGAAGCGTCCGACGCCTTCCAGGTGGAGGAAGAGATTCAAGCCGCCGAAGGGTTGCTGGGCCTATTGAAGCAAGCCAACCAGGAAAAGCTGGTTCTGGCAAGGCTGCAGCAGAAGCTGGACCGGGAGGAGGCCGAGAAGCGCGAACAGGAAGGGCAGCGAGACCAGGCCAGGGAAATGCTGCAACAGAAACAGGCGGGCTGGCATGCCTTCCTGCAAAGCGCGCGCCTGGAATCGACCCTGTCCCCGGAGGGCGCCCTGGCCGTTTTCGCCAAGGCGGAAACCGCGCGGGAGAAACAGCGAACCATCCAGCAATTTGATATCGATCTGGCCCGCATGGCCGGCGCCATTTCCTCATTTCACGCAAGCCTGGCAAATGTTCTGGAGGCCTGCCATCGAGCTGGACTAAGGGGCGATCCCTTGCTCTTGGTGGCTTCCCTGGCCGGGGAGTTGGCGCTGGAGAGCGACAAGGAGCGAGAGCAGAAGGATCTCCGAAGCGGGATCGAGAAAGATCTGCCGCAGTTAGATGAGAAAAAGAGAAAGCTGGGCGCCAAGGAGGGAGAGCTGGAAGCCCTTCTTCGTCTGGGTTCCGCCACTGACCCGGAACAGTTCCGCTCCAATCAGGCCGTCTGGAATAGGCGGCATGCGCTGGAAGAGACGATCCGCCAGGCTGAGAAGAACTTGTGCAGGATCGGGGGGGAAGGGGCAGCGTATGAGGGCTTCCTGGCCGCCCTTGCTGCCGCCGCACCGCAAGACCTGCAGGGTAGCAAGGAGCAGTTGGCGGACGCGCAGCGGCGACTGGATGGGGAGGTCCAAGCCATGGCCCAAAAGAAAGGCGGACTGCTGCGGAGCATCCAGGAGCTGGAGAGGACGGATGAGGGAGAGATCCTCCGCACGAGGAAAGTGGACCGCATCGACCAGCTTACCCATGCCGCCCGGCGCTGGGCTGTCCTCATCCTGGCAGACACCTTCCTGGGCAAGGCCATGCGCAAGTTCGAACAGGAGCGGCAGCCCGAGGCGCTGAGAGTCGCCCAGGACTTTTTCGCCTGTCTGACCGGGGGGCGTTATGAGGCGATCGTCCGGCCGATGGACGAGGAAAAGCTCTACGTGAAAGATCGTGACGGGACCCGGAAAGACCTGGATGAGCTGAGCACGGGGACCGCCGAGCAGCTATACCTGGCCCTCCGTTTTGGCTTCATCAGCGAGTTCGAACGTGGCAACGAGCCGCTGCCGATCATCCTGGATGACGTTTTCGTGAACTTCGACCCGGAACGTTTCGAAGCTGCCTGCGGCACTGTTGGGAAACTGGCGGAGACGCACCAGGTGCTCACCTTCACCTGCCATCCGCAGATTGCGGACAGGATGGCCCAGATCGCGCCCTCCAGCCGGCTGATCCAGTTGCCCGCGCTGGTCTAG
>CAYXFH010000116.1:0-6983 GCA_964464245.1 uncultured bacterium | reverse complement strand
GCGCGCATCTTCTCGGCGCTTGGCTGGAGATAGCGGCTCATCTTCTGGAAGTCGGCATTGACAAGAATGGTGCCGTGGTGGAAAGCTGTCTCCTTGCGCAGGTAGAAGGCGTTCCCGGAGAACTTGCGGCCAGTCGCTGTGAGGTCGTTGCGGCCGCTCATTTCGGCCGGGACTCCCACTGCGCGGGCGGCCTCCAGGATCACTCTCAACTGGCGGCTCAGGTCATAGTCCGCGCGGGGCAGCAGGAAGGTGAAGTTGAGATTTCCCAGGTCGTGAAAAACCGCTCCTCCTCCAGAGAGTCGCCGCGCCAGTTTCCCCCCCTCCGCTTCCAATTGTTCCAGGCGGCACTCCCGCCAGGGATTCTGGTTCTTGCCGATGACCACTGTATTCTCGTTTTGCCAGAGGTAGAGCGTAGCTAGATAGCCTGCGGCAGCGTGACAGCCTGCGGCAGCGTGTCCTGTCACATCGTCCAATAGAAATTCTTCTAAGGCCAGGTTGTGAAAGGGGTCCAGCGAGTAGGTGCGAAGGACGCGGGTCCCCTGGATCAACCTATGGTTCCTTTCTGGAGGATCTCTTTCTCGTCTTCTCCGCTGGTTTACTCTCCAGGGCCAACTGATAGGCGGACTTCCCGGCCCGGTCAGGCTGCGGCGTGTGATTCCAGATGTCCATGGCTAAATCGACAACACGATTGAGTGTTTCCGTATCCGCCGCCTTGTGAACGCGGGTGAGGAGCTGTTGAATGTAGCTCTGGGGAGATGGTTTTTCCTTCATCAGATAGGGCAGGACGAAGTCTTGCCACTCTTCATTGGAAAGCGCAAGCCCTTCCTCGTCCAGCTCGCGGGCTGCATCGGACATGCGTTGGACTGCCTCGACCAAACCCTTGGAGGACAGATGGTGCGCCGCGTTCCGGGGAACTACCATGACGATCGGCCGGCATTGCAAATAGCGCTCCACTTGCGGTGGGCTGAAGCGGAGGCCGCGCAGTTGACGGCGCAAAGCCGGGGTGATCGAGGTTGGCCAACGCACCCATCCAGGTGCAGCCACCCAGCCTCCGCTGCCATTGGGCGCCAGGTAAAGGATCACCCCTTCGCCTCGTTGGAGGCAGTCGCTTGCGGTCGTTGAATAGACCCCCAATTGTTCCCGGTTGACCTGCAGGAAGAAAGCCTGGGAACCTCCAGGGCGACCGGAGGTTCCTACCCCGGGGAGGATATCTTTCACCACGCCGAGCAGATAACGGGAGCGGTGAACCAACCCCGTTGCTGAAGCGCGCTTCGGTTCCAACACCAAGGCGCGAATCGCTTGCTCGATCGGCAAGGTGTCGTTGGGTAACAAGTGATCCAGACAGAACCAACTAAGGAAACGTCTCTCACGTTCCTCCAGGGCGCCGGAATTGTTGATGTATTCAATCGGACTCGGGTCATCCAAGTCGAAGAAAATACGCCAAGCCTGATAGCGGGCTGTCGCCAGCTCGGGAGCGCGAGAGCACCAGTCCATCCATTTTTCCAAAGTCAACGGATCGAGAGTCATCGGCTTTATCCTCAATGATGGAAGGCTGGCGGTCAAGTCGAGGAACCGGTATCTTGCTGTCCAAAGAACCACCCGTGAAATGCAATGCTACCTATTGACAAGCTGTCGAAAGTGCGCTATCCTCGCCGTGGCTTAAGATAGCCTGTCTTCCCACCTCCCCCATGGCAGGGGTTGCCGCCCGGCAGCCCCTGTTTTTTTGTTGCGATTGATAGGACAGATCCTGCTCTATCCCGCAGCTTGCTCCCCTTCCGGCGTTTGGATCCTCCGGTCCTCCATGTTGCCCGGTAGGTAGGGTTCGGTCCAGATCCCGCACAGCGGCAACTTCCAGGGTTTCATCCCGGAAAGGGAAAGTTCGGGAGGGAAACGGGAATCCAGCTCATCGGCGAATTCAAACAAAGCCCGCGCTTCCCCCGACCAGTCCGGGTGACGTTCCAAGGCAACTTCCTTGACCAGGGAACGATAGAGGGCAGCCGCATGGCCGGCTTGGTACAACCAATCGACCATGCGCAGGTACAGGTCAAAGTCGCGGCAGGGGATCTCCGGATGGAGATCTTCCTCTAATCCCAGTTCGCACATGCGACGGAGGAGCCGCTGGTAGATCGCCACCGTCGGTCGCGCGCCTGAGGCGGCGGCTTCCGCGTGGGGAGCCGCCAGGACGGCCAGTGAGCGCAGACGGGGAAAGCCGAAACAAGCGTGGATGAAAGCGGAGAGTTGGCTGGCTTGCACCATTTCCCGGTGAGGAATGAGATCAGTCTCCAGTACCGTATAATCGGGAGGCCCTCCGGCAACGATGCCGTAGGCTGCCGGATTCTCGAAATAGGCTGAACCGGGCAGAAGGATCAGCATACTGGGGGAAATAGAGCCGGGTCGCAGGGTGAGGGCAAACTCCAGCGAATCGAAATAACTCTCCAGGGTTTCTCCGGGAAGGCCGCAGATGAGGCCAAGCGAGAGACTCAAGCGGGGGGCATGCCGGCGTAGTTCCCGGAACAGGCGGCGGAAGAGCGGAAGGTCGGTAGGCCGCTTGGCCCGGCGCAACACCTCCGGGTTGCTGCTTTGCAGCCCAATGCCGACCAAAGCATGTGGAAACCGGGAAAGTAAATCCACGGCTTCCCGGTCGATGTGCAACAGGTTCCCCTCAAAGAACCAGCCTGTCTCTGGTGATTGCTCCGCCAGGAATTGGAGGATAGCTTTGGCCCGGTCCGGAAAGAGGAAGAAATCTGCGTCCAGAAAAAAGCCGCTCTCGACCCGTGTTTCGGCAAAAGCCGTTCTTAACTCTTCCATGACCGTTTCCAACGGGAACAGGCGGATTCTTTTCGGTCCCCAACCGCAGAAAGGACAAGCATTGGGGCAACCGCGGTAGGTCTGCAGGCTGAGGAAATGGCCGCATTGATCCTTCAACTCCAGGACGCCAGTGAGAATCGGCGAATTGGTCCGCCCCAGGGTGGGCAGGAGAGGCGCTACCCCACCCATTCTCAGGGTTCCGTCTTTCTGCCGCAGTGTCAGTCCTGGCGGCGGGGGGAGGATCGCCGGCGTCGACAGATAGCGTAGCGTGCCGGCCAGGGCGATCTCGCCCTCGCCGCAGATGACGCCGTCGATGGCCGGATTCTCCTCCAAGAGACGCCGGGCGGCGGAGGGGTGTCCTGCTTGAGGGCCGCCGAGGAGGATCATCAGGGAAGGGATTCGCTCTTTAATTGCCCGAGAGAGGGCCAGCGCTCGTTTGATGTTCCAGATGTAGGTGGACCACCCCAGGAGCCAGGGCCGCGCTCGCTCCAGCGCCTCGAGAATGTCGGCGTCGCTTTGATAGCTCCGGAAATCGGCCATGCTGATCTGAAAGGCGGATCCCAGATCAGGTTGAGCGCGGAGGTAGGAAACAAGCGCCGCTGGGGCCAAAGGCGCCCAGCGGCAGTCCCCTTGTTCGAAAGGGGTCAGTCCTGCGAGGAGAACGAGACGCGCTGCCGCTGGCTGTCTACTCGCAGGCCCTGCTTCAGTCAGCGCTCCCCAGGATGCTTGCCAAGGAATCGTGGATGGGGATGATGGTATCAAAGGAGGAGATGGTGAAGACCTCCCGCACCACGCCACTCGGATTGGCGACTGCTAAGGATCCCTTCACCGCCTTCATTTTTTTCGCCAGCAGAAGAATGCTACGCAAACCCGCACTGCTGATATAGTCCAGACCGGAGAAGTCCAAGACCACCTTTCTTGCCCCTTCATCAGTCCACCCCAGCGCTTTCTTCTCGAAATCAGGCGTGCTCACCGCATCCAGCCGTCCCTTGACGGTTACCACCAACCAACCCTGCTGTTCACTGCGTAGGATCTCCATCTTCTTTCCTTTCTCTTCTTCATTAAGTTGCTGAATCGTGCCGAATCCCCGGCACAAGGGCGAGGATGATGTAATGCTACTATAGAACAGGACTCTCTCGCCGGAAAGGGGATCAGGCGATGGCCTTCAAATCGAGGGGCGTGAGATAGCGCTTGCGGTACCAGCCCATCCCGGCCTGGGCCAGGGCTTGGACGAAGAGAAGCAGCGCGAAGAGAAATGAAACCAGAATGCCGAGGGTGTACTCCCCCCCCAGCGCCAGCCGTACCGCATTGAACATAGGAAGCCCGATCAGAAGAAGAAGGATGGCCAGGCTGGCGATGGCATACCCCAGAAAGAGCAAGCGCTCTCCCCAGGGGAGAGCTGGGGGTTTCCCGCGGCCGCCCAATGTTCCCAACAATGCCTCGACATAGGCATAAGAGCGCTGGCGCAGGTTCGGCTGGTCCAGAAGATCAGCCAAGGCGTAATACCCGTCCAGCTCCAGCACCGGGAGAAGGTTCAGCAAGGCGCTGGTGAAGCAGATCAGCGCCAGCAGATCGAAGGCGTGGGCGGTGATCTCCCATCCGGCTAGGAGGGAGAAATACTCTCCCCAATGGAAGAGACAGGCCAGCGTCAGCGTGGCCAGAGGCCCCGCCAGGGAAACCAGGGCCCGCTTCCACCGCGCTTTCAACATCCAGGTTTCAGTGGTATCGACATAGGCGCAGATGAGACCATAGTAGAGCAACAGACCAAAGGCTCGAACTTTGCGCCCAAAGCGTTTGCAGGCCATGCCGTGGGAGAGTTCGTGGAGCAGGATGCTGCCGTAGAAAACGATTACTATGAATAGCCAGGCGCCAAACGGCATCCCGGCCGCCCCGGAGAGGCCGGAGAAGATCACCCCAAAAGAGACCTCCATCCCCAGCCGGGCTATTGTCCACCCAACCAGGATCAAGACGACCACAAGCGAGACGCCGCTCCACAACCAGCCCAGCCAGCGGGCCAGGAAAGAGAAGAAGACGTCGGGGTGGGGGAGAGAGATCTGCCACCGTGCCAGGCCGACGAAGAAAGCCAAGAAGCCGCCTCCCCCTCTGTCTTCAGCCAGCGCTTCCCCGGGGACAAGGAGTCCTTTGGCGATTAGCTCCTCGACCATCTTGCCCAAGACTTCTGGGTGGACAAGGCTAAAGCGTTTCACGTATTGGCGATAGATCTCGCGCACCGAGGTCTTCCCATCGGCGGCCTGCAGTACGAATTGCGTCTCCTCACCCAAACGGAAGGCGCTGCGAACCCCACTCGCGAGGGCCAGAGCGAGGCCGTCTGGATCCAGATGCACTTCCAGTCCGGGAGTTGGCTTGGGGGTCAGGCCAAGGAAGTAGAGCTCTCCAGGGCAAGAAGGCCGGCGGGCGTATTGTGTAAGCGATACGGTGATCAGCCGGCCGCGCACCATCCAGGTGGCTTTGTCCACCCATTCCAGCACCAATCGACGCCAGAAGATATCCGGCTGCAGGCGCAGGGTAGGGAACTCGATCAAGGCTTCATCGCGCTGCTGGAAGTGAGGGTCGAGGGGGATGGCGCGGGGGAAGGACAATTCCAGGGTGATCCAATGAGAGTAGGGAGAAATACGCACTTCCAGTGTTCCGGAAACACGCAATGACTGAG
The DNA here is from genome assembly GCA_964464245.1 of uncultured bacterium. GTDB lineage: Bacteria > Caldisericota > JANLFM01 > JANLFM01 > JANLFM01 > JAPLHV01. The sequence goes on along the minus strand of CAYXFH010000116.1, from coordinate 1,504 downwards.
CCAGCAGGACGATGGCTTCCACCATCTCTCCAACAGCCAGAAGAAAACGCTCCAGGTTCCGCCCTTCCAGTGAAGCGCGCGAGGCCCAGCAACGAACCAGCTCCTCCACTGGGAGAGCTGTGGCGCTCTCGAGAGGAAAGCGGAGCTCTGTCGGAGGCGAGGAAATACTCAGAGAATGATCTTGGAGGCGCGCTGCTCGATTTCCTCGAGGGTGGTGGAGGCGCCGGGGGCGATGTACGGAATGACGATGTGGCGAACGTCGGCAGTGTCTTCCATGACCCGCAGCATGATCTCGGGCGGGATCTCCAGGCCTCGCTCTTTCAGCATCGCAGCCGGGTTCTCCAGAAAACGCTTCTTCAGGTCAGGATCGCTGTTCAACTCTAAAATCAGTTCTTCGTCGGCGTATAACATTACTAAACCTCTCTTTCCAGCATAGTTGGCGTCGCTTTTCTGCGCTGCCTTTCCCAATTATACACACGCGCAAGACGTTCCGACAGGGACAAAGTCCGGGGTTGCCGGTACGGGCTGGTTTCAAGCCTGTACCGTATCAGGAAGCGGATGGTCCCAAACCCATGACTACAGTCAGGCGGTTGACCCCCCCTTCCCGAAGGTATTCCACCCGTTTGGCCATCTGCCGGACGATGTAGATTCCCAAGCCACCAATTTCGCGCTCCTCGAGGGGTTTGTCCAAGTCTCCGGGCGGGGCTTGCTGGAGGGGGTTGAAGGGGGTCCCCTCATCTTCCAGAAGGATCCAGATGTCATCTCCCTCCTTTCGCATGCGCAGGCAGACCGGTTGCTCGCCGGCGCCTCCGTAGGCATAGGCGAGGACATTGGCTGCCAATTCGCTGAGGACTACGCCGATGCGTGATTGGTCATCCAGGGGCAGGTTGCATTCTGAGGCGAATTCCTCCAGGAAGGTTTCTACAGTCTCCATCTCCTGCAGGCGGTTGACCAAACGCACCTCTTTCCAAGCGCGTGAAGGAGCCAGGTATTGGACAGCCAGCAGAGTGATGTCATCGGATGGATCAGCGCCATCGACGAATTCTTCGACAGCGCTGCGAACATGGTCCACCATCTGGCGCGGGTCGTCTTCGGGGTGGGCAGAGAGTGTCTCCACCAACCGTTCTTCGCCGTAGAGCTCATCGGAGACGGTCATTGCCTCGGTGACACCGTCAGTGTAGGTGAAGAAAGTCTCGCCCGGCAGCAAACGAACCTTGCCGCCGCGGAAGGGGATTCCCTCCTGTACGCCCAACACCAGGTTGATCGGTTTTTCGATCTTCTCCACTTGGCCGTCGCGGCGCAGGATGAAGGGGGGGTTGTGGCCAGCGCTGGCGTACTCCATATCGCCGTTGGAGAGGTCCATCCGGCCGCAGAGGGCGGTGACGAAGAGCATCGATTCGTTGCGAGAAGCCAATGTTTCATTCAAACGCAGCAGGACTTGCTCCGGCGGTCCCCCTTCGGAGGCGAAGGCGCGGAAAAGAGCGACTGTAGTGGCCATCATCAA
>CAYXFH010000115.1:0-5823 GCA_964464245.1 uncultured bacterium | reverse complement strand
GAATCCTCACTTCGAAGGTGGTCTCTCCCGGGCGGGATTGCAGCAGGAGGCGTCCGCCGTGGCCTTCCTCCACGATGCGGCGGCAGATGGTCAGGCCGAGGCCGGTGCCTTGGCCGCGGGATTTGGTGGTGTAGAAAGGATCGAACACCTTCTGGGCCAATTCAGCCGGGATCCCGGGGCCGTCGTCCGTAATCCGCACCACGATCTCCTCCCCCTCCACGGCGGAGGAGACGCGGATCGTGCCGTGGCCGACCAGAGCCTCGGCAGCATTGGAGAGCAGATTCACCCAGACCTGTCCCAACTGGCCGGGATAGCAGGTCAGCGGGGGCAGGTCGTCCAACTCGGCCTGGATCTGCACCCCCTGTTCCTTTAGCTTGCTCTCCAGCATCAGCAGGGCGTCGGTGAGGGTGCGGTTGAGGTCCTGCTGTTCCAGCGGGGCGGTTTCCAGGTAGGCGTAGCGGCGGGAGGCGTCCACCAGATCGGCCATCTTCTGCAGGGAAAGCTTCTGCTGGGCGAAGAGGCGGCCGATCTCAGCCTGGGTCTTGACCATGCCGGAAATCAGCAGCGGGTCATAGCGGGACAGCAGGGGAATCAGGCGGCGGAGGTCGGCCTCCTCCAGCTCGGCCAGGTTGGCGGCGATCTGTTCCAGTTTGGGATGGGCCAGGCTGGAAGATTTCAACAGGTTGACAATCGCTAGTTTTTCCATTTTCACACCCTCATTCCTAAACCTTGCGGGCGACGATGAGGTCGTCGATGCCGCGATAGAAACGGTTGGATTTCTCCAGCACCTCGAAGCCCGCCTTCTGCACCATGTCTTCCAGAATCGGGAGGGTATGGAGGAAGAGCTCGACGGCACGCTGCGCCCGCTGCAATTCCTGATTAGACTTTCGCACCTCAGGATTCTGGCGGAAAAGTTGAAGAGTCTTCCGCGGGCCCACGCGCAGGGCAGTATGCCAGAAGATGAATACGGCCCAGGAGGGCACTTTCAATTCACGACCGATATCCGAGATGAACAAAAAACCACCGGGACGAATGGCACGGCCCAAACGAATCAGCAACTCTGCCGGATGCTTGGCGAAGTAGAGGGAGTGCACCATCACCGCTCCGGCTAAGGATGCGGAAGGAAATGAGTCTTGTTCCATGTCCGCAAGCCGTACCTGCACGTTCTTGCAGCCTCGCTTCTGAGCTTTCTCCGTAAGGATGCGCAAACTTTCCTGGTTCAGATCCAGGCCGATCACGCTGGCATTCGGGTGAGCCTCTGCGAATTCCAACGTAAAGTTGCCCGTGCCGCATCCCAGATCGAGGATGGTTCCTTCCACCCGCAGGCTTTGAGCCACTTGCCGCGTTTTCTTGAGTAGCTGCTGGTATGCCGGATTGTATTCCACCATCGTGTCGTATTGCCGAGCATAGGCATCCCAATCAACGTTCATCTCTTCTCCTCAGCTTCCCCAACCAGACCGTTGCCGGCGACCCAACCAGGGATTGCGATATTCCTGTGAGAGACGTCTGGTCCCAACCAGCTCCAAAGGCAGATAGATCCGTTCGATAATTCGCGGTCTGACTTCCGGATCCTGCTTGTAGGTGTGGAGGAGATCTCGGATGTCAACTCTCATGGCATAAGTGACTGTTCCTGCTTCTGCGTTATCGAATTCCCCGATCTGCTTGAAACCCAATTTCCGGTAGAGAGGGATCAAATGAGGTAAACACCACAAGTACATCTCGTTCACCGAATCCACTTGGCGGCAGATGTGGAAGGAGAGGCGGAGGATCCCCATCAGCAGCTCCGTGCCGCGGTAGTCTGGATGTACCATCAATTTGCTGGCCTCGCGGATGTAGCGGCCACAGGCGCGCTCTTCCTTCAGGCTGAAACCGTCCGCTTCCAGCGGCACCTCGTCGTCCACGAAACGGATACAGCCAATGGCCCGGCTGTCCTGCATGGCCACCAGGTGACGGGTGGTGGGGTGGAAGTCGAACTCGTCCCATTTCTCCTTCAGCTCCCGCTGTTCTACCAGCAGCTTGTCGGGGGAGAGACGTTTGGTTTCATCCACGTAGATCCGGTAGATCAGCTTGAAAGATTGGTGCAGCTCGTAGGCGTTCTCCGCTTCCTTGATCCAGATGTCTCCCCGCTCCGGAGCGTCGGAGGGGATCCGCAGCACCACCTCCGGTCGCAGACGCCACTCCTCCAGCAGCCTCTCCACCGCATGAAAGAGCGGTTCGTTGGAGTCGTAGAGGGTCTGCTTCTCGATGTAGCGGTCCACCCCGGCCTGGTTGATGGCGTCGATCGCCCCGGACTTGCTGGCGTAGGCGGTGAGCAGGATCTTCTTGGCCTGGGGATGGGTCTCGCTGATCTTGGTCAGCAGCTCCACCCCGTTCATCTCCGGCATGATCTGGTCGGAAATAAAGAGGGAGACGCTCTGGCCTCGTTTATCCAGATCAAGAGTGGTCTTCAGCGCCTCGTAGGCGTTGGCGCAGGTCAGGATCTGAAAATCGGGAAATTTCTCCTCCAGGGAACCGGTGAGGCTCTCCAGGTTGGCTAGCTCATCGTCCACGAACACGATCGCCGCTCGTTCGTCCATGCGTTTCTCCCCTCGGTTGGAAATCTTACCGGAATAGTATAGCGAAAACGGGAACATCCCGGATCAACCATGCGAATACGGGCCGACGCTCAGGAGGTTGGCTGTTGTTGGATGCGTTCTGTGATTTGGCCCATTAGGATTTGGGTCCTGCGCAAGAACTCATCCAGCTGCGTCCTGGTGACCAGGCCCACTTCGTCGTAAAGTGTCCGATGACGTTTCTTGCGGGCGCGATCGAAGAAAGGCGCTGCCTCGCGGAGATCAGGGTCCTCTTGTGCAGCCAGGAATTCGAAGACAACCGCGTGACCGCCTTCCGCTGTGGGTCGGTAACCCTGACGAAACAGATAGGCCCGGCAACACTGCAACACTGCGTTGTAGGCGATGGAAAAGCTCCAGTCCAGGTGTTGCCCTGCCAGCTCCAGAGCCAGAGCCAAATCCCGCCGTGCGAGTTCCAAGGATCGTTGGATTTCTTCCTCGCCCGCTTGAAAGACCCGAATCCTGCCTTCCCGCAACAACGCTTCAATTGTCATTTAGGGAACCTGTCAGCCAAATCTGTTCTTCGCGCAGCACTCGGGTAAGAAACGGGTCTTTCCGCGCTCGTCGCTCAGAAAACTCCTGCGGAGACATCAAGGTATAGTTGATCGGTCGGCGGGTGTCCTTCTCCAATTGGGTGATGGTTTGGTGCAGCTTCTCTTCAGCCACATCGCCCACCACCAACAAGTCGAGATCGCTGTGCTCCCCCTCATCGTTGCGGGCTACGGATCCATACACGAAAGCCAGCCGGATGTCCTGGAACCCCTGCAGTGCTTGTCGCAGACTGTCTCCCAGGCCGGTAGTGGCGTAGATGATCCGTTTCAACTCCTCCATGTAGGGGAACTGTCGGTTGAGCGAATGAAATTTCAGCCGACCCTGGCTGTGCGTGTGCAAGAACCCTACCCGATTGAGGGTAGTTAGTTCCCTCCGCACAGCGGTTAATGGCTCTTTGGTGCGCCTGCAGATCTCCCTCACAAAGAACGATTCCGTCGGGTGGAGAAGGAACAACTTCAGCAATGCCCGTTTGGTTTTCGAGGTGATGAAAGCTTCCAGGTTTCCGTTGATTGCACACATCCTGTGTTCATATGAGCACAATTTGTGCGCAAGTGTCAAGAGTAGGGGTTTAGGAGTCCGCTCACTTCAGGTCCTCCTCCAATTGGTGCAGCAGCTCCTCCACGCGGGCACGAGTGTATGCGGTTACCTCATCCATGATCTGTTGCTTCTTCTTGCCGGGGGTGACGAAATCCTCCAGGGAGAAGGGCTTGCCGACTGACAAGCCGGCGCGAGCACGGAAACGCATCGCCCGCTTGGTGCGCAGCGCACGGGGGGTCTCGCGGTAGAGGATGGCCGCCGGCACGATCTGGATCTCGGCCGGTTTCCCCTGCCGCAGCAACCGCTCCCGCGCCAACAAAGGCAGCAGGACAAAACCGGAGCGGAAGGGAAGCAAGCCCCAGCTGCGTTCGGTGCCGCCCTCGGGAGCCAGAATCAGCATATTGCCTTCCACCAGTCGGTCTACGGAAAAGCTCACTGCGCTGCGATCCACCGGCAGACGGCGATCTAACGGGAAAGCGCCAAGAGGCGTGATCAGGGACGCCAACCACTTATAGGGAAATCGGTTTAGAAACAGCTCCTCTTCCGACATGAAATAGGCGTAACGACGGTGGGAGATGCACGCCCCCACAAAGAGAATATCTGCTACGGCTGGGTGATTGAGAGCGAAGACCGCCGGACCCTTACGGGGTACATTTTCCACTCCGCGAACAAGGCGACGGGAAAAGCAGAGGAAGGTGAATAGTCGGAATAGCACGTGCGCAATGCGGCAGAGAGCCGGGTTGAGGTGGGGACGGCTGTAGTCGAACGGCACCAGCGGGTCCGTGCGGGGAGAGGCCATCGGCGGCCCCTGGCGTTCCGGCGCGGTGATGGCGGTGTGATCGGCCTCGTCGGGCATTAGGCTGGCCGGCGGCTAGAGCGGGGATTTTTCCAGCAGGTAGGTCACCGCCCCTCCCACTGTGCGTAGGCGCGGTAAGTCAGCGTCCGGAATTTTCACCTGGAAGATTTCCTCCACCGCCATCAGGATTTCCAGCAAATCCAACGAATCGGCCCCCAGATCCTCCACGAGGCGCATCTCGTCCCCTACCTCCGCCGGGAGTTGAATCGTTCCGCCGACAATCTCTTTCAACTTACCGATGACTTCGGTCTGTTCCATCCTGATCCCCTCTCTTTCTGATCCGTCGATTCAATCATCATGCAAATGTGAGGCCGTTGGCTTATTTTACCGAGACCGGAGGAAAGATTGTATAGCGGGGAGCAAATTGGGGAGGTCAGGGAATGAGCCGGCAACAGATTCTGGAACAACTGCGAGAGATCGTGAAGGATATTTTGCGGGAAGATGTGGTGATGGAAGAAACCAGTCGCTTGGATCGCGATCTGCTGATGGATTCTCTCGTGATGCTGGAGCTGGGGATGGCATTGGAAGATGCCTTTCAGATCGAGATCCGCGGGCGAGACCTGAATGGGCTGAAGACGGTGGCGGACCTGATCAACTATGTGCAGGAACAGCGGGGGAAGCATTGACCGAGGCGGTTAGCCGGCCCGGTAGAAACCGTCAATTTCCTTCTCGTGCAGGCGAGTAAGCTCGGCTCGCCGCAATTTCAGGCTTTGGTTGTTTGGACTCTCCAATCACAACTTAGCCTTCGCAACTCGTCACTCGCCACTGTCTCTGTTTTGTCATGTTGAGCAGGGCGAAATCCTGCCCTCGAATGAAATGAAGGGATCTGGCCGTTGCCCCCCCTCCTGTTATCTTGAGCCCTTCGCTTTCCTTCGCTCCGCTCGAGGACAGGCGCTCAAGGGTAGACTCCGCGACGAAGGGATCTGGTTTTGAATTGTGGAGTTCACTGCAAGACCCTTCGCAAAGACGCTCAGGGTGACCAAGGGGGGAATCCACTCGTCACTCGCAACTGTCTTTATTAAAGGTTTTCAGCCCCGATAAAGACTATCAATTTCCTTTTGGTGCAGCCGGGTAAGCTCCGCTCGCCGCAATTTCAGGCTCTGGCTTAATTCTTTCCCCACTTCCAGTCGCCAAAAGACCAGGCGGAATCGTCGGATCCGCTCATGGACGGTGAATTTTTGCTGATTGGCCGACACTCGGTCGCAGAGAGCCTGGTATTCGGCCAGGATTTGGGGGTTTGTGGCCAACTCCTCTGCGCGCTGGAAGGAA
>CAYXFH010000114.1:0-8873 GCA_964464245.1 uncultured bacterium | reverse complement strand
CTGGGCCAAGATCTGTTGCTGAATAGCCTGCGGCAGCATGCTACAACCACGGAAATGAAGCAGTTCCGCCGGCGAGCGCAGATGATTTTTCAAGATCCCTACCAGTCATTGAACCCCCGCGAGACCGTCTACGACATCGTTTCCGAGCCATTGGCGATCCATCGCCTGGCTAGGAGCAAGGCTGACCGCCGGGAGAGGGTCGCCGCCTCCCTGGAAGACGCCGGCTTGAAACCCGCCCTTGACTTTCTTGAACGCTACCCGCACGAACTCTCCGGCGGGCAGCGGCAGCGGGTTGCCATTGCCGCGGCACTGATTATGGAACCGCGTTTCCTCGTGGCTGATGAGCCGGTCTCCATGCTGGACGTCTCGGTGCGGGCCGATATCCTGAAGCTGATGATCTCGCTGCGCGACCGCTACCGCATTTCCTACCTCTTCATCACCCACGACCTAGCTTTAGCCTGGGTGTTGGCTGATCATGCGGCTATCATGTATCTGGGCAAGATCGTGGAAGTGGGGCCAGCCGAAGAGGTGATTCAGAAACCTCGTCACCCCTACAGCCAAGCTCTGGTGGAGGTCATGCCCCAGCCTGAGCCGAGGGCGGGCCGCGCTCGCACAATCCTTCGCGGAGAAGCTCCCAACCCAGTGCAAATGCCCTCCGGTTGCCGCTTTCACCCTCGCTGTCCGATCCCCCTGCCTCGCTGCAAGGAGGAAGAGCCGGCTCTGCTAGAGCTGGAGAGCGGGCGCCGGGCAGCCTGCTGGAGATTGTAAGGTCATGGAAGAACGCCTCAGGCAAAGAATTGAACAACTCACCACGGAACTGGCGCCACAACTTCTGGCGATCAACCGGTCCCTCTTTGAAAAGCCCGAGTTGGGCCTCCAGGAGCACTTCGCCTGCGAGCTTCTGGGAGACTTTCTGCGCTCCCGGGGGTTCGCCTTGCGAACCGGCCTGGGCGGCCTCCCCACCTCCTTCCGGGCTGATTGCCCGGCATCTTGGGAGGGCCCGGCCTTCGCTCTCCTGGCTGAATACGATGCCCTTCCCGAGATCGGCCATGGTTGCGGCCACAACCTCATCGCAGCTAGCGCGGTAGGGGCGGGGGCGGTTCTGTTGCGCCTGCGGGAAGAGGGCAGCCTGAGCAAAGGGCGCCTTCTGGTGATCGGGACGCCGGCTGAAGAAACGCTTGGCGGGAAGATCCCGATGCTAGCCGAGGGCGCCTTCGAGGGGATTGACGCTACCGTGATGATCCATCCGGAGACGTTGAACATCGCCCGGGGGAAGGCCCTGGCTGTGGATCATCTCCGCTTTCGCTTCCTTGGAAAAAGCGCCCACGCTGCTTCCAATCCCCAGGCCGGGATCAACGCCCTGGAGGCTGTGCTGCTAACCTTCCAGGCGGTGAACGCCTTGCGCCAGCACCTCCCCCCCACTGCCAGGGTGCATGGCATCGTCACGCGGGGTGGAACAGCAGCGAATGTCATCCCCGATCTCGGGGAGGCCGAGTTCATGGTGCGCATGCCTGTTCGCCGAGAACTGAACCTGCTGCGCGAACGGGTCGTCGACTGTGCCCGCGGAGCAGCTCTGGCCACCGGCTGCTGCCTGGAGATCGAGGTCGCGGGGCTTCCCTGCGATGAGATCCGGGACAACCCGGCCCTTTCCGCAGTGCTGGAAGAGAGCATGCGCGACCAGGGACTGGGCGATATCCTGCCGGAAGATCCAGCTCCCGGCTCCTCCGATTTTGGCAATGTAAGCCAGGCAATTCCCGCCGCCTATTCCTTCATAGCGAGCGCCCCTCCGGGTGTGGAGATCCATTCCCGCGAGTTCGCCACGGCCACAGTGACGTCGGAGGGAGAGAAAGCCCTCCTGACCATGGTGCGAGTTCTGTCTGAAGTGGGGGCGAGATTCTGGAGCGATCCCATCCTGCGAGAACAGGTCTATCTGGATTTCCACCATCGACAGGAGGAAGTTGAGTGACCATCGAACCTTGGGAGCGGGTGGCTGGCAACATTACGCCTCTGGAAATCCTGGCCTTGGCTAAAGAATTGATCGCCATCCCATCTCATTTTGAAACCTCGGGTCAGGAAAGAAAGGTAGCGGAGGCAATCCGCCATTTCTTTCAGAAAGAAGGCATTTCCTCCTGGCTGGAGGCAACCGAGGGAAGCCGCCCGAACGTCTTCGCCCGCCTGGGCGAAGGGCAGGGGCCAGTCCTTCTCTGGTGCGGCCATACCGATACAGTTCCGCCGGGGGAATACGAGGGAGATCCCTATCGCGGCGAGGTAAAAGAGGGCTTCCTCTTTGGCCGCGGAGCAGTGGATATGAAGAGCAGCCTGGCTTGCGCCATGGTCGCCCTGGCCGGATTGAAGCGAGCCGGCATCTCCCTTTGCGGGCAGGTCCTCTTCGCCGCGTTAGCCGACGAAGAAGGGGCAAGCGCGGGGGCGCGGGCCTTGCTGCGCAGCGGCTTGCGAGCAGATGGAGCGGTAGTTGGAGAACCGACCGGCTTGACGCCCTGCCTGGGGCACCGAGGCTTGGAATGGTTCCAGATCGAGTTCCGAGGCGTTCCGCTACATGGCGGCCGCCAGCAGGAGGGGGTGAACGCCATCACTCTGGCCGCACGCTTCCTGCATCGCCTGGGGGATGACTTCCTGAATGCGTTGGCAGAACGGCGTCACCCCTGGCTGGGCCCATCGACCTTGAACTATGGACGAATCGAGGGAGGGACCCAGCCAAGCACGGTGGCCGGGCGCTGTCTCCTGCAACTGGATCGCCGTTGGATCCCGGGAGAATCTCAGGAAAGCGCGCTCGTGGAACTGCAAGACCTCTTGGACCGCCTGCAGACGGAGGATCCATCGTTCCAGACGACCTTGCGGATCATGGAGAACAGCCGGATGGAAGAGGGAATGGTGCACGAGGCATTTTGGATGGACCCTGACCAACCCCTGGCCCGCTGCGCCAAGGAGAGCGCCGCGCGGGTCCTCGGCAAAGAAATGGCTTTTAGCGCATTCCCAGCCTGGAGCGATGGCGGCCTTCTGGCTGCTTACGGCGGGATTCCCACGGTAATCCTGGGCCCGGGTCAGCTCTCCAGCGCGCACTCCCCCCATGAGTCGATCGATATTTCCCAGCTCTTGCCGGCTTCCCTGATCTTGGCCGATCTATTCTCGCGCTTCTGCGGAGGGGGACACGAGGATGGGGACAGATTTCAGAGATTTCAGGGGGGATAGATTTCAATTCTGTCCCCTTAATGCGTGCGATGTACGCGACCTGCCGCATTTCCCACAGTTCAGGGGTCGGCTTCTCGAACGAGCCCGTGAATGTCCGATCACTGCTAGGCTGTCCTGTTTGATCTTATAGGACACCCTGCCGGGGGCTATCTTGCTTCGCTCCTCCTCCTCCCGGCTGCTACAATAGCGTTCAATGTAAGCAAACAACATTGAGGGGGTCTTCATGATTCACGATGTGATTGCCGCGGTGGCCGGATGGATTATTGGCGTGATCTCAGCGACCGGCTATTGGGGCATTTTCCTTTTGATGGCCTTGGAGTCGGCCCTGATCCCGATCCCATCCGAGATTACGATGCCCTTCGCCGGCTATCTGGCCAGCGCTGGGCTCTTTGATTTGTGGTGGGTGATCCTGGTGGGCGCCTTCGCCAATCTGGTGGGATCCCTGCTGGTCTTCTGGCTGGGCTGGTGGGGGCAGGAAGCCTGGGTTCGCCGCGTGCTTCGCCGTTACGGCCGCTTCCTCTTCCTCTCCGAGGAGAAGCTGGACCATGCCGAGGTCTGGCTGCGCCGCCACGGCGAGAAGATCGCCTTCTTCTCGCGCCTCCTTCCTGTAGTGCGGACCTTCATCTCTTTGCCGATGGGAATGGCGCGGATGGACCCCCTGCGCTTCTCCCTCTTCACCTTCGCCGGCTCGTTGATCTGGTCTGCCGCCTTGACCTATGCCGGCTATGCCATGGGGCAGAATTGGCAGGCGCTGGAGCCGTACTACCGCGAGTATGAGATCGTTTTGGTGGCAATCGCCGTGGTGATCTTGGCTATCTGGCTGTGGAGACACTTCCGCAAACGCCGGTCAGCGTCGACCGTCAAGATTGCTGAAGGCGATCCCGGGCCAAAGGATCCGCCCAACGAAGGATAACTCTCCCAGCGAGGATATCCGCAGCCACCAAAAACGCTAAATCTAAAGACCTGACCCCGTTTACGCCTAAAGACCTGACCGCATCTTCACTTCGCGTCAGCGTCTGGGTGAAGCCTGGCGTCTCAATAGGTGGTACTCTATCGATAGAGATTCCGTGAAAAGCGAATGGTCCGGGCGCTTGAGCGCCTCCGGCGCCCTGCGTCTTTCACGGGACCGAAAGACTTCGATCGGAGGTGATTTGATGAACTGGAACAAAAGAAGTGTTATCTCTCTGCTGCTCTTGACCGTCCTCCTTCTCACGCTGTGCGGGTTGCCTGCGCCTGTTTCGGCGGACGGCCCTCTCCGCCTCTCCCCGGAGACCCAAGACTTCATTCGCACTCTCTCGGAGAAGATCCTGCAGGCAGGCGAGATGGTCCCCGACCCGATTACCCTCTCCCACGCCAGGGGCGAGGCCGTCTTCCCCACAGCCGCCTACCCGGCCGGTTATGATCTGCGCGCGCAGGGGAAGCTGACCCCGGTGAAAAACCAGAACCCATACGGGACCTGCTGGGCCTTCGCCTCGTTGGCTTCTTTGGAGTCGGGCCTGATGCCCGGACCAGAGTGGAATTTCTCGGAGAACCATTTGGTCCGCTGGAGCGGTTTCGATAACGCACCGCAGGGCGCCTACGATCATGGCGGCAATGCCACTATGGCGGCCGCCTATCTGGCCCGTTGGCAGGGACCGGTCAACGAGGCGGACAGCCCTTACATTGACCCCTCCACCCCATCGGTGTTGACCGTACAAAAACACGTCCAGGAAGTCCTCTTCCTCCCGCCCCGGGCTGGTAAGCTGGACAACGACAACATCAAGGGCGCCCTGACGACCTACGGCGCCGTGACTGCTTCGGTGTACTGGGATGACCTCTACTTCAGCGACGCCACCAATTCCTACTACTATGACGCTGGAGGAAGTACCACAAACCACTTGGTGGCCATCGTTGGGTGGGACGACAACTACAACAAGAGCCACTTCACCGGCGCCGGCGGATCGCCATCGGGCAACGGGGCCTTCATTGTGCGGAACAGTTGGGGCAGCGCCTGGGGGGAGAGCGGGTATTTCTATCTCTCCTATTACGACAATGTGGTGGGCTGGTTCCGCGTCTTCAACAACGCTGAGGCGGCTACAAACTATGGCCGCGCCTACCAGTACGATCCCCTCGGCTGGATTGGAGGGTTCGGCTACAGCACCACCACGGCCTGGTTCGCCAACGTCTTCACCGCGCAGGCTAGCGAGAGTCTCGCCGCGGTAGGCTTCTACACCACTGATGTCAATGCCGCCTATGAGGTCTATTTGAAGACCAACTTCAGCGGCGCCTCCTTCGTCGGTCCGCTCGTCAAGAGCGGCAGCTTCACAACGCCTGGCTACCACACCGTCGGCTTCGCTCCTTCGATCGCGGTGACCGCGGGTAGCCGTTTCTGCGTGGCCGTGAAGGTAACTACGCCCAACGACATCTACCCGATCCCCATCGAGTGCGCCGTAGCCGGTTATTCCAGCGGCGCTTCCTCCAGCCCAGGGCAGAGCTACGTCAGCCAGTTCGGCGCCAATTGGACCGACATCACCACTTTTGATCAGACCGCCAATGTCTGCCTGAAAGCCTTCACGACCTCCGTTACCCCCGTCCCCACCATCGGCTGGAGCCCTTCCTCCCTCGCCTTTCAGGCCACCCAGGGCGGCCTCAATCCCCTGTCGAAGACCCTCTCCATCTGGAACGCAGGCGCCGGCGCCTTGAATTGGAACGCCGTTGAAGGCGCGGCATGGCTTTCCCTGAGCCCCACTACAGGCGCCTCGACCGGAGAGACCGACCTCATCAGCGCTTTCGTCGATATTGCCGGCCTGACAACAGGAACCTACTCCGCCACCATCACCCTCAGCGCTGCCGGGGCATCCAACTCGCCTCAGCAGGCGCCGGTGACACTGGTGGTCAACCCATCCGGCCCAGGGGTAAATCTAAACTACGACCTGGTGGCCGGCTGGAATATGATCAGCATCCCGTTAGCCTTGATCAACCCCAGCCCGGACGCTCTGCTCCCGCTCGGTTGGCCGCTCTATGCCTGGGATGCGGTCCAGGGGATCTATCTAGGCCGGGCCCAAATCCTCCTTTCCCTGGGCGACGGATATTGGTTGAAAGCGCCGACTGCGCAACCCCTGGTTCTCTACGGCCCAGCCAATGAACAAACCTCTACGGCCATTCCCCTGGAAATAGGGTGGAACATGATCGGCACTCCCTACCACCAGCCGGTGAGTTGGGGCGCAGTCACAGTGACCAAGGGGGCGGAGAGCAAGAGCTTGGATCAAGCTGTCGCCGCCGGCTGGATCCAAAGCGCCTTCTACCGCTGGACTGGGACCACTTATCAATTGGTCGGCAGCGGGGGGATCTTTCAACCGACCTCCGGCTGTTGGGTGAAAACACTCCAAGCAGGCTGTGCTTTCACCTTTCCCAAGCCTTGAGACCGCCTTTTATCAGGCGCTTCCTGCGGGAGCTGATGGGAGTGAGTTGAATCGAGGAAAGGAGTCATCTCCCGTATCGTGTTAGAATGGCGTATGGAAAAAGAAAATCGCAGCTCAAAGGATTCGCTGAGCCAAGACCCCTCCGGCGACCCCGGGCGGCAACTGGCGGAGTACGGGATGGCCTTGGATCTGTTGGGCCGGCTAACCAAGACCGTAGATGAGCAAAGCGTTATCGAGGGGATCTTGGAGCTCTTCACCCTGCTCTTCGCTCCAGCTCGATTGACCTATCTCCCCATCCAGGAGGGAAAAACGGGAACGGCGATCAGTCGCCCCCCTGTCGAGGAGTCGGAGTTCCCCACTTTGATGACCTTCCATCGTTCCGGTGAAGAATACGCCTGGAACGAGGAGAAGGACGGCTTCCACTTGAGGATGGGGGAGGCGGGGGCGATCGGCGTGCTGGAGGTTGCCCGCTTTGCTTTCCCCCAAATGGGTGATCACTATCTGAACCTTTCTCTACTGGTGGCCCGCATCTCCAGTCTGGCCATCGCCAACGCCCGCGCCTTCCGCCGGCTGGAGGAAGCCAAGGAGAGCCTAAGTCGCACCACCGCCCAGTTGGAGGGAATCTTCCAGGCGATGCCGGATCTCTTCTTCCTGCTGGAAGCGGATGGAACCATTCGCGATTGGAAGGAAGGGACTCAGATGGAGGCGCTCCTCCCCGCGGAAAGCCTTCTGGGGAATAAGCTGCAGCATCTCCTCCCGCTTCAATTCCGAGCAGCCTGCTTGAACTCTCTCCAGCGGGTCTCCACTAGGGAAGAAGTGACAGCCTTCGAGTTCTCCCTCTTGCAAACGCAGGGCGAGCGTTCTTTTGAGGCTCGCTTGGCCCCGATGTCTGGGGGATTGGTGGTTGGCATCGTCCGCGATATCACGGAACGGAAGAGGATGGAAGAGAAGATCTTGACCCTCTCCATCACCGACGAGCTGACGGGGTTGCTTAACCGTCGCGGTTTTCTGACCATGGCCACCCAGCAACTGAAGATCGCCAAACGCACGAAAAACCGTCTCTGGTTGATCTTCGCTGATTTGGACGGGTTGAAGTGGATCAATGACCACTTGGGGCATGAGGCGGGTGACCGGGCGATCCAGCAGACCAGCATCCTCCTGAAAGAGACCTACCGGGAAGCGGATATCTTCGCCCGTATCGGCGGGGATGAGTTCGTCGTGCTGGCCACTGAGATCTCGCAGGCAAGCCCGGCTCACCTGGTCAGCCGCTTTGCAGGGAGCTTGCGCCAATGGAACAAGGAAAGTGGGGAGCGCTTCACCCTCGATCTCAGCTTGGGGGTCTCCCTCTTCAGCCCTGCTTTTCCGGTGAGTCTGGACGAGCTGATGCGCCAAGCCGACGATGGCATGTACCAGCAAAAACGCCTCAAGAAAGCGGTAAAAGAACGCTTGGAAAAAACAGAGCGGGGTGGGTGATAGGGGCAAGTTGTACTTTCGCCCCTCAGGGCGCCTCCCAGCAGACCGCTCTGAGTTAGGGGATCCCCGGTGAATTGCTGTTTGTGTGATTCATTTGGGTACATTAGAATAACCTCCGTGGGCTTCGTTCACCTGCACGTTCACTCCGAGTTCAGTCTGCTAGACGGGCTCTCGCGCATCGACGACTTGGTCGAGCGAGCCAAGGCCTTGGGCATGCCTGCTGTCGCCCTCACCGACCATGGCTCGATGCATGGAGTGATTCCCTTCTACCTCAAGGCCAAAGAGGCCGGGATCAAACCGATCATCGGCTGTGAGGTCTATGTAGCGCCCCGGACCCGCTTCGACAAAGAAGGGAAACAGGATCAGCCCTACCACCTGCTGCTTCTGGCCAAGGATCTCACCGGCTATCGCAATCTCCTGAAGCTGGTCAGCTTGGCTCATCTGGAGGGCTTCTACTACAAGCCGCGCGTCGATCACGAGGCGCTGAAAGCTCACTCGGAGGGATTGATTGCCCTTTCCGCCTGTCTGAAAGGGGAGATCCCCAGGAACTTGCTGCAGGGAAACGCCGAACGCGCCGAGGAGATCGCCCGCTTCTATCTGGAGATCTTCGGTCGTGGAAACTTCTACTTCGAAGTAATGAACCATAAGCTGCCCGACGAGAAGGTCTACTTCGACCAGATGGCCGACCTGGCTCGCCGCTTGGGGATCCCGCTGGTGGCCACCAACGACTCGCATTACATGACCGAGGCCGACTACCGCACCCACGAGATCCTTCTCTGCGTGGGCACC
>CAYXFH010000113.1:0-10348 GCA_964464245.1 uncultured bacterium | reverse complement strand
GTATTAAGCAGGGAATCCCCGCTCTCCTCAAGCCCTCTTTAAGGAGATAGGCGCCCCCGGCCGCTTGGCGACACCCGCGATGAGAGAAATGGATCACCCCCTGCGCCTTGCTGGCGCGGACCTGGGAGACGGCGAAGGATAACCGCCGGTTGATCGGACCGAGGGCTGGGTTGGCGCAAATCTTGCGAGCCAGGCTGCGCTCCGGCGTGCGCGGGTCGAGGGGGACCCAGGGATAGGCGGAGAACTCGTCCCGCACGATGGCCGCCCCTCGCTCGCGAAGAGCCGCAAAGAGATCGGCGGCGTAGAAGGGCCGCAAGTGCATCCAGAAGAGCCGATAGTTTTCCTTGCGCGGGGGAGTCTTTTCCAACTGCTTCCGCCAATTACGGAAGATGCGCAGCCCCCAGGGGCTGCCGGCAGTGGCGTAGAACACTCCGACCATGTTCAAGGAGATCTCCCCGGGAACCACCGAGGGAACCTGAGCGCCAATCTCCAGGATCCGTTCCATCTCCTCATGCTGCTCCCGGGAATAGGAGAAGACCCGCTCCCAGTCGCTCTCCTTTGCTCGGCGCTCAAGCTTAGCCTCCAGGGCGCCTCGCATTTGGAGAAGCTGTTGCTCCACACGTTCCTCAGCCCCCTCTACAGGACCGTTGGGAATTTCCACCAGCAGGTGGGGAACCTTGAAGTGGTGCGCCACATTGGCGAAGAATCGGTGCGAACCGTCGCAGAGAGCTGTCGTGGAGAGAACCACCGACGGTTGCGGCAGGTAGCCGGCCAGCATCAGACCGGTGGCCAGGCGATGAAAGCCGCACAAGTCCGAACCATACCAGCATTCCTCGGCCTTGCGCAGGAAGAGGGGAGCGAGGTTCATCGCCGAGATCATCGCCGCCGCCACTTCCAGCGGAAAAGGGAGCAATCCCAACGCAGTGGCCAGCTCGGGCGGGAAGAAGAGTGAGGTGAAGGCCACCGGCTTCCGCTTCAGGTAGGCGTTGCGCACCAGCTCGATGCCGTATTGATTGGGGACCGATTCTCGTCCGGCGAAGAGTCGCAGCCACCAATGAACCGCTGCTGAGGTAAGCAGAGGGCGCGCTGTGCCATCCTCGATCTTCCGCCTGAGCAGGTCGACTGCTTTCACAAGCTCTCCCGGAAGGCTTCCAGGCGCGTGCGCAACTGCTCGGGCGAAACTTGGCCGTAATCCATCTCCAATACCAAGGTCGGCAAGCCGGCCGCGCGCAAGCGAGGGACTAAGATGGGCAGCTCATAAGCATAATAATCGCAGAACTTGGTGGGGATGAAGATGGCGCCAATGGCGCCGCGATCTATTCCCCGTCGCAGCACATCATCCCAGCGCTCTTCCAATCGCTGGGTGCGGGGACAGGGGGGGCGGGCCAAGTAAGCGCGGGCCAACGCCTCAAAGGATTCGGCTGCACTCTGCACTTGCACCTGAGATAGCTTCTCCCCATAGCAAAGGTCATCCGCCACCACCGAGAAAGACAGCTCATCCAACATCTCCCAGAAGGAGCGCTCGTCCAGGCTGTTCCCCAAGAGCAGGACCGGGGCGCGTTCGCCTTGATTGGAAGACTCCTCGGCGGGAGGGTCGCCAAGCGGGAAACCCCCCTCTGGGGCGCGCCCGCACCAACTGCGCAAGGCTTCATAGTAGGCGATGGGGGAAATGCCGCCCAGCGATTGTCGCGCGTGAAACTGGCGCCGGCTTTGCCGCAGAGCCTCTTCCTCGATGATGGCCGCTCGCAGCGCTTCTTCCCCCAGCGGACGCCCGCTCTTTTTCGCCAGAAAGTCTGCCAGACGCCGTAGCTCGCTTGCCAGCTCCGGCCGGCTCTCTTCTGCGCGAGGCAGGAAGAGGAGGAAGGTCTGCCCGGGAAAGGAGGCTTCCAGCGCATCGGCCAAACGGCGGTCGGCATCGCAGCAATCAGCCAACAGGAAGAGATCTTCCGCAGTGGCTTGTCGCATCGCCTCCTCCAGGGAAGCGCGTACGCCGGAGCAGAGGTTGGGCGGGAAAACGCGGTCAGCCCGGGGCGTCCCCCCAGCCTGCGCCCAAAAACGCCGGGGTTGATAGCCGAAAGCCGAGGGCAACTCGCACGGAAGGTAGGAGCAGGTCCAAAAGGCCCTGCCCTTCGACCGGCAAAGCTGCTCGATGGCTGCCGAAGGCCAACTCAAGCGCCCAGCTTCTCTTCTACCGCCCGCACTTTCCCTGCTAGAGTAAGCGGCTTGTCCCGCCGTTCGTCGATCTTCAGGGTAGCGCTGACCCGCAGCACGCCTTCCATCTGGAAGAGACACAATCGAATCACCTTCTCTACCTCGGCCACGTAGCGGGAAAGGCTAGGGCTGGCTGTGCCCAAGGGCACAACAACAATCTCGGCAACCGGCATCTTGCACCTTTCAGGAACAGAGTATGGGTGAGGATAGCAAGGGCTCTGGGAAAATGGAAGGGAGCAGGAACGCTTATCGAGATCTTGCGCCAGACGCGAATAGATTTCGAGCGCTTAGCCCTCTGACAGTGGGTCCGTTGCCTGCTACAGGAGAAATCACTGCCGATCGTAGCGGCTGATGCGGAGAGCATCTACTAACTCTATGAGAACCTCTTGACCAACGTCATCAAGTTCTCTTCCCCGCATGGGGAGATGGGGGTCAGCCTAAGGTGTGAGGGGGAGGAGATCCTCTTCGCTGTGCCTGACTTGGGCTCCGGCATCCCTGCCCTGGAGATTCCTCAGCTCTTCCGATCCTTGCGACTAACAGTCAGCGCTAACCTAGCTGTGCTCCTCGGCGCCGGCTTGGGGCTCTACTGGGTCGAATAGAGGATTTGCCTGAATTCAAGCAGGTTCTCCAGGCCGCGAATGGGGTGCGGCAGCCTGGGAACACAGGCAACCCGGCAGTCCGGGCATCGAGCGATGACTTCATGAATCGCACTTTGCTCCTCCGCTCGTTTCATTGAGCAAAAAGAGCAATCGTTGTCTGGCGTGATCATGTTGATCAAGATCTGCCGGCAGGCGATCTTGAACCCGCTGAGGGCCTGGAGGAGCCGTTTCATCTCGACGACGCCCATCGCCTCGGGGATGGTGACAACGATGATCTCGGCGCTAGCGGCATCGAGAAGTTGCTTCCGCAGTTTTCTCACCTGTTTCGAATATTTCATCACCAGGCCTGCCACATCTGTCAACCCGGCGAAACCCCGATACTTCAGCAGCATCTTCATGGCCGCAATTAACCAATCCCTGGCGATATCAGGCATCTCCAGAAAGCGCAACAGGTGTCCCGTGGGAGCTGTATCCAGCACAAAGGTATCGAATTGGCGGCTCTCCATCAGCTCCATCACCTCGATCATCGCCATCACCTCATCAATCCCAGGAGGACTGAGGTCAAGGAGACGCTCCATCACCTCCTGGTCGAACTCCACCTTTACGCCACCGCCACTTAGAAAGGAGTTGAAGATCATGTCAACGGCCTCTCGATACCGGCGCTTGAAATCGGCCAGCAGCGCAGCGGCATCGATCTCCTGGGCATAGAGGTTGCCGGTTCCTTCGATTGGGGTTATTCCCGCCCCGATTTTCTGGCCAAAGCTGTCGGACAGCGAGTGGGCCGGATCCGTGGAGAAGACCAGGGTTTTCCTATCAGGAAATCGGGAGGACAGCTCCAGGGCGGTGGCGGCAGCTACCGAGCTCTTCCCGACGCCGCCTTTCCCGCCGATCAAGATGAGGCGTACGGCTGGAAGGGTTAAACCGCGCCATGGAGCTTCCAGCGCCTCGGTATGCATGGTATTGGCGCACCTCTCCGCAGCGGCAGGGTGCATGCCCGGGAAAAAGCCGGCAAACCTTTTCAGTTGCTCCACCCCGCGCACTTCGCAGGGAAGTTGCGGGAGCTTCAGCAGGTGGAGGCCGGCAAACGCCAGCCGGATTCTCTCCAGCGACTCTGCCTGCTCAGCCCGCCTCTGTTGGCAGGAAGGGCAAAGGAAGTCGCCTTCCAGAACGTGGTTGACGACAAGGTTCCGGACTGGGACGCGCAACCTCGCCAGAGCGGCCACCAGGCGTCCGGACTCGGCTACGGCCATCTCCTCGGGGATCGTCACCACCACAAATTCCGTGGCTGCGGCATCTTGCAGGAGTTGCTCCACCCGCTTGGCATCTCTGGTCATGGTCTCCAGCCATTGGTCACATTGGTCCGGCCGATAGGGACCGCGGGAAAAGGTCACAGACAGATAGCGGTGCTTCTCCATCATCAGGTCCAGGATGCTGACCCACTGTTGCAGCAGGCCGGGCAGTTCCAGCAGGCGGATGGTGTGCCCGGTGGGGGCGGTGTCCAAAATGATCACGTCGAACTGCTTAGCCTTGACCAGCTCCATCAGCTCCAGGATGGCCATGAACTCGTCCATTCCCGGCAGCGAGAGATCGAGAAAAGCGCGGATGTCCTCTTTCTCGAAATAGGTGCCTCGGTCGGCGATCTTGGCCAGAATCGGTCCGTTCTTGCTCTTGAACTCGGCCAGCAAACGCTCCGCATCCACCTCTCGGGCGAAGAGATTGGCAGTTCCCTGAACAAGAACCGCAGTATCGCCGATTGGTTGGTCCAGGCTATCCCCCACCGAGTGAGCGGGATCGGTGGAGACAAGGAGTATTCTCTTGTTCGGGTGCTGTTCAGCCAGAACCAAGGCGCCGGCGACGGCCGAAGTAGTCTTCCCTACGCCCCCTTTCCCGCCGAAGAAGATAAACCGCAGATCTTTTTCCAAGAAACTCGGTAAAAGTGGGGTCAGGTCTTTAGTTTTAGCATTACCCATCGTCTTGCTGATTGCCGTGTTGTTCATGTCCTTGAAGATAGCCACTAAGGCTGTGTTTTCTTTTCTACCACCCCTTTGCCTCTACATTTCAAACAGGGAAGCTCATTGCCCGGCTCCGCACCGGTTCCCCGGCAATGACCGCACATTTCATTCTCTCTTGAAACGCTGATAAAGCCGCTTCCACCGCATACCCTGCAAGAAAGGTTTGTTCGAATCGGATACCTGCCAACGCCTTTACAATAGACGCAGACCATAACCGGCCCATTGATGGAAATCGTGCCCTTGCCCAAGCATTTCGGGCATTCTGTGCTTTTTGTTCTGGGTAAAACTCCGCTGCCGGCGCATGAAGAGCACGGAAACTCACCACCTTCAATGATCTCTCCTGTTTTCCGGCCGAACCTTGTTCCTGCGCCTTTAAAATCATAGGTCTTCCAACTCATGGCGTTCCTCCTGAATGCAGATCTATGTTGATTGTACTCTCATTAAAGACGTACGCGTGAGATCTTGCCAAAAAAGAAAGGGGACAGATTTATTTATTGATCCGTAGATCGCTCCAACGGGGACATTTGTCTGGCGGCCCGTCCTAAGAACAGCGAAGGATCGGATCTGGTGGACGAAATCGAGAAGAAAACTGAAAGCCGGGTAGAATCTCGAGGACCGGGAAGGCCGAGAAAAGTGGGAAAATGAATCTGTCCCCATCTTCCCATATCTTTAAGGCACAACTTCAGCACTTACCGACGCCTATTGCCTAACTCTCCTTTCGCCTCAATGATACACCGCAATTCCTCCTTTCTCCCCCGCTATCCTCGACGACCATTCGGGTTGTCTTCTTTTCGTCTCTATTGCCATTCCCTTATAATCCCAGCATGTTCGACTCTCCACGGAGTATAGGCAAGTTCTTCCATCCGATCCTCCCCTGCTGCAATTCAGCGATCCGGGAGCCGGTTTGGCCGGCCTGGCGACTGAAGCGCAACTGGCGCACGATGGGTTACGTGTCTCCCCCCTCCTGCACGACGGAGAGAGAGGTGGTTGTTTTCGCGCCAGTCTGGGTTCTTGGGAAGCTCTTGCTCCTCAATAGATGCGCCTTGCCATGCTGAGAAGAGGAGGAAGTTCATCGTGATCATTCGTCCAGATGCCGTCCTGCAAGATTCCTACCCGGTGATTGTGATCGGTTCCGGCTTGGCCGGGCTCACCGCGGCCGCCCTCCTGGCCAAGCGCGGCCTGGGGGTGCTATTGCTGGAGCATCACTACCTGCCCGGGGGAATGTGCACCACCCTTCGCCGCCATGATTTCTCCTTTGATACGGGAACTGCCCTGATCTACGGCTTTGGCGAACGGGGCTTCAACTCCCATCGCTTCGTCATGAACGAGCTGGAAGAGGAGATTGAGATCATCCAGCACCAAGCCCTCCTGGTGATGCATTTCAACGGCAAGCGAATTATCTTCTGGCCTGATTTGGATCGCTTCCTGGAGGAGCTCTGCGCCGCCTTTCCCGGCCATGATGAGGAGCTGCATAGTCTCTATTCTTACCTGTATGGCGTCTATGCCAAAGTGATCGCACGCGAGCCAGTGATCGTCCCGCCTACCGAGATCCCCCCCGCGCAGAACCTCCGCACTCTCCTGCGACATCCCTTGGCCTTATTGCAGACCGTGCGCATGCTCTCTACCAGCACCGAGTCAGTGATCCGCCGTTTCGTGCGAGACCCGGAGCTGCTGGCTTTCTTCGACAAACTCACTTCCACTTACTGTTACTGCACCATCAAAGAAACCCCCGCCATCCTCGCTGCTACGATGTTCGTGGATAACCACATCGGAGGCGCCTACTACCCGGCCCGTTCCCCTCAGATTCTGGCCAGCAAGCTGGAAAAGGCCCTGGAGATGCATGGCGGTCAAGCCTATTATCGCGCGCGGGTAGAGGAAATCCTGATCGAACAGGGCAAAGCGGTCGGCGTTCGTCTAGTCGACGGCCTCGAGCTGCGTGCGGAACGCGTTGTAGCCAATGCTACTGTGTGGAATCTGTACGGCGGCCTGATCCGGCACGAGCGCCTCAAGCCCGGCCGCTTGGAGTGGGCGCGCCGGCAGATCCCCACCTATGCCAGCATGGTCCTCTACCTTGGGGTGGAGGCATCCGTCATCCCAGAAGGAACTTATCCCGTGGAAATGCTCATCGCCGATCCCAAAGGAGTAAACGAGGGGGATGTTACTGTCTATATTTCCTCCCTGGATGACCCCTCTATCGCTCCCCCCGGGATGCATGCCATCACTGTGATCGCCCCCTCCCCCACTCTCTGGCCCAGCCCGTGGGATCCCGCTTACCGCTCTCCCCGCTATATGCAGCGCAAACAAGAGACTGCGGAGAAGCTATTGAACCAGTTGGAGGAGCGCTTCCCCGGGCTGCGAAGGGCGATCCGTGTGATGGAAGTGGGAACTCCAGCCACCATCGAACGTTACACCCTGAAGAATGGTGGAGCGGTGGGTGGTCCGAAACAGTGCATTGGCCAGGAGATCATGAAACGCTTGCACGCCAGGAGCGAGTGGAAGAACCTCTACTTGTGCGGCGACTCGACAGTGATGGGGATGGGCGCCCCGGCTGTGACCGTCTCCGGGGTAGGAGCGGCCAACCTGGTGCTTCGCGATGCCGGGTTGCCGGAATATCGCCATCGCTCCTTTTCCACTCAAGCAGTCCACTTGGTCAAAGGCGCCGCGCTTGCTCCTCTCCCTCCTTCAGGCGAGCCGCTGGACTTGGAAGGGGCGATGCGTTTGGCCCGGGAATGCCAGTATTGCCAACAACCGGGCTGTTGGGAGGCTTGTCCGGCAAAGCTGGACATCGGCAACGCCATGCGGCGGCTGGAAGCGGGCAACGTCGTCGGAGCGGCGCGTTCCCTGCGTGAGAACAACCCCCTGGCGGAGATCTGCGGCCACATCTGCGGGCCCAATCCTCCCTGTGAGAAAGCCTGTAATCGAAACAGCTTTTCGGACCAGCCGGTGCGTATCGCCAACCTGCAGGCTTGGATCTGCCGGGAAGCCGGCAAGGAAGGGTGGGCTCTGCGAGCGGCTTCCCCCAATGGGCATCGAACGGAGCTCCAACGGGCTTTGGTACTTGGCGCTGGTCCGGCCGGCTTAACCTGTGCTCACTATTTGGCCCGTCTGGGAATCCATGTTGACCTCTTGGATCAACAATCCTTTCCCGGAGGCGGGTTGCGGCAGGCGACCGGGGACCGTCTACCTATTGAAGTCTTGCGGCGCGAACTGGAGGGGTTGGATCATTTCGGGGTTCGTTTTCAGGGAGGAAAATGCTTTCCTGCGGAACTTCAACCCGAGACGCTCCTTATCAAGGAGCGCGTGGTCTTTCTAGCCACAGGAATGACTTCCAGGCAGAGCGTTGCAGCCTGGTTGGGGCTTTCATCCTTGACCATTGATCCTGCGACGATGGCTCTCCTGGGGAAGCCTGGTTTCTTCACCGGAGGCGGGCTGGTTCGGGAAGACTGTCTTGCTGTCCAGTCTATCGCTGACGGCCGCACTGCAGCCAGCGGCATCTCCTATTACTTGGGCAACCTACGCTAGATTTACCTCTAGCCTAAGGTTGTTCATCCAAATCTCCCGTTTTCCGTTCCAGCTTCAAGAAAGCACAACCGTTGGCTAAGAAAGAAACAGGCTGATGCAACGCCTGGGCAGGATCGCTATCCCAACGGGGTGACCGGGTCACCGCAGGACAGAAGGGATCGGTCTCGTGTTGACTTGAATGATCCAGCGATCTAGGAAGAAATCAACGGCCGGCTACCAAGCGGGCGATGACAACTGTAATCAAGACCAGTGAAATTGACGCCTGCAGCATCATCAGAAACTTGGCGCGACGTCGCAGGAGCGTTTCGGTGGTGGGTCCGAAGGTCAAGTTGGCATTGAAAGAGATAAAAAAATAATCGAAAAAGGAGATCTTCGGCGTTTTGCCATTGGACCTATTGGCCGGAGCAGGAAAGAGGAAAACCCCCCCGGAGGTGGTCATGTCGAAAGCCCAATAGAGATCCCCAAAGACCAGGGTGTCCAAGGCAAAGAAGAGCGCGATATCCCAAAGCGTGACTAGAGATTGACCTTGCTTGGCTTCGGTATCCAGAACCAGTGTCGTTAAAAAGAGCAACAATTGCAAGATGGCGCATCCCACATAGACAGTGGCGATGATTTTCGCCAACCGCGGTCGATCAAGCAGGATGGCGACCAGGATCAAGCAAATCAGTAAACCGAAGAAGATCCCGAAAATCCATTCAGCGATTCCCAACACGCGCTTGGATGTTTCAAAAGCAGCGCCTGCAGTGAGCGCCCAACCGACAGCGATCTGGCACAACCAAGTAAAGAAAAGCGCGTACCAAATGGCAAAGGCGCTTTGGCGATCCGAGCGGGTGGGTTGGTTCATTGGCTAATGATAGCGGAACACCCTGCCGGGGGCTATCAAGCTGCCGCGAGCTATCAGGTTGCTTTGGCGGTTAGGTTATCTCTGCCACAAGAACCTCCGGCGCCGCGTCTTCTTCCTCAGATCTTGCTGGATCAGCGAGTTCTTGTTCCGGCAGCGATGATAAGGCTTTGTCTTCCCCGGACTCAACAGATCCGGTGTTTTTTTTCGCTGGCCCATCCAGCAGCGCTCGGGTCTTCTCGATCTCCTGGCGCCTTGCCGCATCGACCTGGGGATAGCGCAGGTGCAGCTCGTTCAGCTTGGTGTAGATGACAGCTGCAATGGCCAGGCGGGAAAACCATTCGTGATCAGCTGGAATGATGTACCAAGGCGCCCACTCGGTGCTAGTGTGGTTAAAAAGATCCTCATAGGCTGCCTGGTAATCGTCCCAGTAGCCTCTTTCCTTGATGTCAGCGGGTGAATATTTCCAATTCTTGTCGGGATCATCGATCCGGGCCAAGAATCTCTTCTTCTGCTCGCCCTTGGAGAGGTTGAGGAAAAACTTCAGGAGGACAATGCCGTTGTCGCTGAGGTGGCGTTCGAAATGATTGATCGAACGGTAGCGTTGCTGCCAGATTCCCTTATCCAACAGCGCTGGTGGAATGCGTTGCACTTTCAGGAATTCGGGATGGACGCGCACCACCAGCACCTCCTCGTAGTAGGAGCGATTAAAGATGCCGACCTTGCCGCGCTCCGGGAGCACCTTGGCGCAACGCCAAAGGAAGTCATGGCTCAGTTCCTCGGCCGAAGGGGTTTTAAAACTGGTGACTTGCACGCCTTGGGGATTTAAGCCGGACATCACATGCTTGATTGCCCCGTCCTTGCCGGCAGCATCTAAAGCCTGGAAAACAATAAGCAAGGCATAATCGCTCTGCGCGTACAGTTTGTCCTGCAATTTGGCCAGAGCTTTGACGCCCTCCGCCAGAATCTTCCCGGCATCTGCCTTCTTCAGATAATCGGCCGTATAACCCGGGTCGTAATCTTTCTCCAGGTCGATCTTCGATCCTGGCTCGACCATCAATAGCCGGATTGCGTCTTCGATCTTCATCCTCGTTTCCTCCTCTGCTGCGTATGTGGTGCGTCTTTCATTGATTCAGTAGTTCAGTGGTTAAGTGGTTAAGTAG
>CAYXFH010000112.1:0-9805 GCA_964464245.1 uncultured bacterium | reverse complement strand
AAGCGTGCTTTCAATACATCGGCCAGCCTGCGTTCGCAGTGCGTGGCTGAACGTATCTGCGTCAGCTCCTGGAATTCTTGAATCACTCGTTCCCGCTGGATCATCATTGCCCCTCCATCTCGTATTGTCTGCGCCTTTCCTTGAGCGAAGAATAATCCTCCTGATTCTAACAGCATGTTCGCCTGCGCCAGCATCATCATCAAATAGCAATTAAGTGATCAAGTAAATAAGTGAAGAAGCGCCCCACTTAACCACTGACCCACTTAACCACTGACCCACTTAACCACTGACCCACTTAACCACTGACCTACTTAACCACTAGACTGCTTATCTACTTGACAGCCTGAGGCAGCAAGTTCTGTGTAAAATAGCACCATGTCTTCCACTCCGACTCGTCCCTTCCCGTCACTCGAGGCAGCGTTTTGTGATGCCCCGCTTCGTGCCAGAGAAGGTGGTCCTCCTATTCCGTGTCACAACTAGGCGCCGCTCTCGGCCAAAGCCTGTCGGCCTATCGCCGCTTGCCTCGCAGCATCTGGGCGCTCTTTTTTGCCCGTGTTGTCAACAACCTGGGGGCGTTCGTCTACCCCTTCCTCACCCTTCTCCTCACCCAGCGATTGGGCTTGCGGGATGACCTGGCAGGGCTTCTGGTAACCCTGGCCGTCCTCACCACCGGGCCCGGCATCCTCTTGGGGGGAAAGCTGGCCGACCGCTACGGGCGGCGGCAGACCATTCTCCTTTGGCAAGGGTTGGCTGCTGCCGCTCTGCTTCCCTGCGCAGCACTCGGAAACTCCCTCTGGGTTCCCTTCCTCTTGATCGCCTCCAACTTCTTTGGGGCCGTCGCCCAACCCGCGCACAATGCTATGGCTACCGACCTCAGCCGGCCGGAAAATCGCAAGCCGGCCTTTGCCTTGCTCTACCTGGGTATCAACATCGGATACGCCGTAGGCCCTTTGGTGGCCGGATTCCTCTTCAATCATTACATTGAATGGCTTTTCCTCGGGGACGCCCTGACCACATTCCTTTCTCTCTATCTGATCCTCCGCTACGTGCCAGAGACGACTCCCACCGCGGAGGAGCTAAGGGACAGCCGGCAGCGGCCGGAAAACCTCGAGCAAGCCGAGGAGGGTCATCCCATTTCCATCCTGCTACGCCGTCCCACGGTCCTCTTCTTTGGCCTGGCCTCGATCCTCTATGCCTTCATCTACAGCCAGATCGGCTTCAGTTTGCCGCTTTACGCCAACTATATCTTTGGCTCAGCCGGACCGACTCTCTATGGTTCATTGATGACCGTCAGTGCGGTCGTGGTGGTTTTGGCCACCACACTGATAACCTCCCTGACGATGCTGGTCCCGGCTGTGCTGAACGTCGCCCTGGCTGGGCTTTTCTATGCCCTCGGCTTCGGTTTGCTGGCGCTGGCCGGTTCCTACGGCCTCTTTGCGCTGGCAGCGGTCCTTTGGACCCTGGGCGAGATTCTCACCACCACCAATGCCTCCGTGTATATCGCCGATCATACCCCGATCTCTCATCGCGGCCGCTTTACCGCCCTCCTGGCTCTCTTTCCCGGGGTTGGGTATGTGGCTGGACCTGTCTTGATGGGCCTGTTCATCCAGTCGCACGGGGTATCATGGGCTTGGCCTCTCATTTTTCTTCTCTCCCTGATCGCTGCGGCGATGATGGCCGGGCTCTATCTATGGGAGAAGCGTTCGGTAAAACGGCGAAGATAAACAAGAAGACTTGGACTCGCGTCCAAGTCTTCTTGAAAAATGAGGTTTCGCAGTCCGGATAGCGGCTGGGCCTCAGCCGGCCGGCGGCTTGGGGACGATTGGGAAATAGATATAGAAGGTGGAATGGGGATCTTCCGTAGTGAATTCCGTTGGATAGAGCTCAAAGTCCGGACCCTTTCCGGCCTCGAAGGAGGAGGTGGGCAGCCATTGTTTGATCAGGAAATCGTAGGTCTGCCCGATTTCCCCCAGGCCGTGCGACTCAGCCACAGCGTAGGTCTGAGCCGGCACTTCTACCCCAACCATCCCGTCAGGGATATCCGTCAATTGGTCAACTGCTAAAGCGGCGATGTAAGAGAATTCGCCTGGCTCAGAGGGGTCCACCAAGGTATAGCAAAGCCCGAAGGAGTCCTCTTTCATGGAGAGGCGGCGAATCTCGGGCATGCGGGGGACGAAGCGGTCCCACAGTTGGCTGATCTCGTTGTTTTCATTCTTGCCGACATACTTCATGCCGACCGCTTTAAAAGCCTCTTTTCGCAGGATCTTCGGTTCCATCCGTTTTCTATCCTTTCTTTTTCTCGTGACCGGAAGTTGGATTTCGGTCGTAAAACGCTCCGGGTTTCCGCCCGGCTGGAACTCCAGGTATAGCTCGCGAGGCGATCCGGCTGCCAGGTAGCCGTTCTCCTCCACCCAGCGGAAAAGGTCATGATACGCTTCGGAGAGGTTGGAGAAGGCGCCACGGTGCACGACGCTGGCCATTCTCTCGACGCCTTCCAACAGACGCACGCTGACTTCCCCCCGGGAGGGGAGCGAGGAGGCGAGAGGAAGGGCGGCTTCCACCGAGATCCCCTCCTGTCCCTCGGTCTCGTGGTAGAGGGCCATCGCCGGCCCTGTCGATCGTACCCCCTGCTTGCGGAGGAAGGCCGCCAGGGCTTGGAAAAGGCCTTCGAAGGTGGATGCCGCCTCTTCGTAGGTGGAAAGCGAACTCTTTACAGCGGCAATCCAGGTGGGCGGCGCCTCTTTCAGCAGCGCTTCGCGCGGGGAGCGCCCCTTCCCGCTCGATCAGGGTGAGACGGGCCTCCACTTGGTCCAATGTGGCCTGGTTGGCTTGGATCTGGCGGGCGATCTCCTCTCGTCGCGAATGCAGCATCTCCCGCAGTCGGGGCGCCGGCAACCCGTCATTCAGGAGGCGCTTGATCTCGTCGAGGGAGAAGCCCAGATCTAGAGAGCCAGGATACGGTTCAGGCGGAGAAGCTGGTCCGGGGAGTAGGAACGGTAGCCAGTCCGCCATTGGATTTGGACCGGCCGCAAGAGGCCAAATGTATCATAGTAGCGCAGGGCTTTTATGGATACCCGGCCCAGCTTGGCGAAGTCACCGATCTTCATCCTTTGCTCCTTTCCTTCCCGTGTTCTTGGCTCAGTAAGAGCAGCCTAGACCCTCCCCCTAGGGGAGAGTCAAGCCCCTCTTATCATGAATTGCCGATGGGAATAAAGGGACGCTCGATATTGTCTTTTTAGTAGACCTGCTGCCGCAGGCTGTCTACTTCTATCCACGAGGAGGCTTCATGAATGAGATGACTGATCCCTACCTGAAAGGCTTGGTTCAATGGTTTGCCTCCGATTGGGGCTCCAGGGCCACTGGAGGTCTTCACTCCAGCCGATCATCTTTTAGAAAACAGGATCCTTCCGGACATTCGGATTGCTGGCATGCTAAAGGAGATCGGATTGGCCTCCGAAGCGCGGATCCAAAAACCCCCACGCTCGTGAGGCCCTTCCCGCGGTAGGTATGAAGAGATGCTCCTTGAGCGGATCGAGCAAAAGGGGGGTGGCTGCCCGGAATGCCCAGATTTGCCCTCCTTTCCCCCGATGAAGCTGGCCACCCTCTGCTATCTGCAGCACGAAGGGAAAACCTTGATGCTGCACCGCATCAAGAAATCCGGCGACATCCATGCCGGCAAGTGGAATGGCTTGGGGGGCAAGATGGAGTTGGGGGAGACGCCGGAGGAGTGTGTTATCCGCGAGGTTCGCGAGGAGTCGGGCCTAACTATCGTTTCCCCCCGGCTGCATGGCTTCCTTACTTTCCCTTCTTTCGCGCAGGAGGAGGACTGGTACGCCTTCGTCTTCACCGCCAGGCATTTCTCCGGCGCCCTGGTCGATTCAGCGGAAGGCGACTTGCGCTGGGTTGATGACCAGGAATTGCTCGCTTTGAACCTTTGGGAGGGAGACCGCATCTTCCTTCCCTGGTTGGAAGGGGACCGTTTCTTCTCGGGCAAGTTCGTTTACCGGGAAGGTAAGCTGATCTCGCACGATGTCGTCTTCCACTAGCGCAACGCTTGCGGATTACCGCATCAATGGGACACTGGATAGATAAAAGGGGGCTCTTTCTCGTATTGAGTGAGTAAGGTGGTCTGAGGGTAAACAAGACCTCTGGGATCATCGCCTTTCCTGGGACCGCCGCGCCCAAGGCATCAGCAGTACAAGACGGAAGCCAACCGCTCTAAGGAGCAACCAACTAGGGGGTGGTTCTCTCGCGGCAATCTGCCCCACTTCAACACAGAACACCCTGCCGGGGGCTATTCACCTCGGAACAGCAAACTGCAGCATGTCACAGAAAACCCTGCCGGGGGCTATCGAGCTGCCGGGGCTGTCTAGTTCATCTGCCTGAAGAGTTCTCTTGGGGGAAGATTGTATGGTCGTGGAAGAACTTTACGGCGCGGTGGATCAAAAGAATAGGAGGCCATGGGCTCCGCGGTCCCAGGGCTGACAGGATCCTTTTAGGTCATCATCGCCACGATGACAGGGAAGCTGGACTGAACAGTCTGCGGCAGCATTTCACAGAACGCCCTGCCGGGGGCTCTCTAGCTGCAGACTGGTAGGCTGCCCACTTGAAATGAGAAGGAACCTAAATGGGGGATATTTTAATTACGGCGTGGCGGTGGTTGTTCCCCGGATCTTGAAGACATCGAGGATCGGCACTGGGGCGCCGTCACCCCCCACAAACGTGGGCAACACGCCGTCCCACTTGTCGATGGCGGCCTGTTGCACCTCGATCTGGCGCAACTGGATCAACCCAGCGGTGACCTGTTCCTTCTGCAGACGTAAGGACTCGGCTTCAGCCTTGGCCGACTCAATCTTCTGCTGCGCTTCGGTCTTGATGCGCTCCAGGTCATATTGCGCTTTTTGGGCTTGCTGCATGGCCGCTGCCTTGGACTCGATGGCGGCGGAAAACTGAGGGCTGAAAGTGAAGTCAGTGATGGAGACAGCGTAGACCAGGAGGCCGCGACCTTCGAAACGAGCCTTCAGTTTTAGCTCGATCATGTCCTTTACTTTGGACCTCTCCTGAATCAGATTGGCCGCGTCGAAGAGGGAGGTGGATGCTTTGATTGCTTCCAGCATCGCAGGCAGGATGAAGCGGGGCTCATAGTCTTGACGGAAGTTCTGGTAGACGTTGGACGCTTCCATCGGGTCGACAGAGTAGTTCAAAGTGACCTTGGTGGCGACTTCCTGCAGGTCTTTGGAGGCAGCGGAAGCCTCCGAAGCATAGGCCATGATCTGTACGTTCATCGGCTCTACGGTGTCGACGAAGGGAGTGACCAGGTAGATGCCCTCGCCCAAGATTCGATCGCTGACCGCGCCGAAACGCAGCACGACCCCGCGGTAACCGGCTGGGACGATGCCGATGGCAGTAACCAGCACAGCCACAATAACGACCAGCACGATCCCGATCGCCACTCCGGTGGGTCGCACCGACCAGGTGGAGATTTCATAGCCGCGGGCGTCCTTGCGCGCCCCTCGTTTCAAACTTAACCACAGCCCGACCGCGATGGCCAGGAGAACGAGAACCCATTTCACTGCCTCAATCATCGTTTCGCAACCTTTCTTGGAAGATTCTGGCCTTCATCTTAGCATGCCTGGGTTTCCTCGAGATTGACCCCTGCTTTTTCCCCGTTTCCGCGGGGGGGGACAGGGGGGCCGGCAGTCGGAATGACTGTAGGGGCGCGGCTGCCCCTACCTACAAATCAGGTCGAGGGGGTAGGCGGTCAGACTGCGCGGCCCGTCACTCTCCACTACCACGCAGTCCTCCATGCGCACCCCGAAGCGGCCCGGCAAGTAGATGCCCGGCTCCACGCTGAAGCACATCCCCTCCTCCAACTGTAGATCGTTGCCGGCGTGGACGTAGGGTTCCTCATGCACCTCCAGGCCGAGACCGTGTCCCAGGCGGTGGGTGAAAAAAGGGCCGTATCCGGCTGCTTCGATGTGGGCGCGGGCGATGCGGTCCAGCTCGCCGATGCGCACTCCAGGTCGGATGGCCGATGTAGCCTTCTCTTTGGCCTCGGCTACGGTGCGGTAGACGTGTAAGAACTCTTCGGGGGGCTCACCCAGGAAGGCGGTGCGAGTCATATCTGAGAAGTACCCCTGGCATCGTCCGCCGAAGTCCAGCACGATCGCGTCGCCGTTTTCCAATCTGCGTGAGCTGGTGTTGTGATGAGGGAATGCGCCGTTTGGACCGGAGGCGACGATTGGCAAGGGTGGGTCCGGCTCCGCTCCATCACGCAGCAGCGAAGCGATGACGGCGCTGGCTACTTCCATCTCGCTTAGTCCGGGATGCAACATCCGGATAGCCTCGACCATCGCCCGGTCAGCCGCTTCCCCAGCCGCTAGCAGCCTGCTGACTTCAGCCGGCTCTTTGCGCATTCGCGCTTTGGCGATAACGCCCTCAGCGACGCAGAGCGGCATGGAAGGGAAGCGATCACGAAGAGCCAGAGCAAGGACAGCGGGCACTCCCCGGTCGCATTGCACCGGCAGGCCGGCGGAGGTTCCGTAAGGGCAGGTTTGAAACCCGCCCTTACGAATCGCCTCGGTCGTTAATCGATAGGGATCTTCCCCATCCTTCCAGGGCTCCATCGCCAGCAACCCCTGGAGGTGGGCAAACTCGCTGGCATGCATCTGGGGAACGATCAAGAGCGGCTTCCCCTGGGCGGGGATTACGAGCAGAAGCAAGCGCTCCAGAGCCATCGGCCGCTGCCCGAGCAGGTAGGCTAAATTGGCCGTTGAGGCCACCAATTGAGCTTGCACCCCTTCCCGATCCAAGCCTTCCTGCAGCCGGCCAAGTCGCTCGGCGTAGAGTTTCACATCTGTCATCTTCTTTTCTCCTTGGCTCTCATTTCCTCTATTGTGCGGCCTGAAACGGCGAAGGGCAAAGCGGCCCGAACCATTGATACCTTGTATAATGAAACTATGAACCTTTTACCTGCCCTTTCCAATCCGCGTTCGACTTATCGTCAAAGCGCACAACGGGGGTTCACCTTGGTTGAGCTGATCGTTGTGATCGCGATCATCGGCATCCTGGCCGGGATCGCCATCCCCCAGTTGCTTGGCCAGCAGGATCGCGCCCAGGTGGCCGCTGCAAAGTCTTCGCTGGGTTCTTTGCGGGTGGCGCTGGAGGCTTTCCGCGCGTCCAACGACGGCGCCTACCCAACTAGCCTGGACCCGGCCAGTGGCGCCCCCTTGACCTCCATCGGGGTAGCCGGAGGTCCGCAAGGCGCTTTCAATGCCGATGGATGGCAAGCTGTTCTGGAGAACCTCAAAACCGGCTCGCTCAGCTACAATGGGGGCAACCCGGCCGGAAGCGCTTACCGGGTGTGGGTGCAGGCCAAAGACCGTGCCCCCACCACCCTCACTGCCACCCCCGGAGGGATCGCCGAAGGAGGCGCCTTGACTCCCCTGGGCGACACTTTCAGCGACATCAGCAGTGGGATGATCGAACGCCTTGCCGATTACATCCGGCGCACCGGACACGACGTGAGTACCTGGAAGGACAGCCGTTTCACCGACCTCGGCTTGGTCCTCGGCGATTGGGCCAACCCAGTCAACGGCGTAGTCTACTCGCTGGGCGGACATTGGGTGACTTTTCGGCCGGCGGTCGGCTGGACCTTCGACATGAAAGCCAAGGGCGGAGCGTCTCTCGTCCTCAATAGCAAATTGAATTGGAATCTTTGGATGAATGTCACGACTGGAAAATGGTATTATCACAACCTTGACGATCCAACTTGGGAGATTGACCCAGCCACCCTGGTGATCCGCGGACCCTAGCAAGATCTCATCCTTTGGAAAAATGAAGGCCCGGGCGGAAACCCGGGCCTTCGCGTTATTCAGTGTGTTACGCTGTTTCTAGTAGTCGCCGCCTTGAGGCATGGGAGGCATGGCCGGGGTTTTCTCCGGTTTCTCGGTGATGGCTGCCGAGGTGGTGAGGATCATGGAAGCGTTCGACTCGGCGTTCTGCAGGGCGGAACGGGTCACCTTGAGCGGGTCCACGATGCCGGCCTTGAACATGTCTTCGTAGACCATGGTCAGTGCGTTGAAGCCGACGTTGATGGGAAGTTCCTTGACCTTCTCAACGATCACAGCGCCTTCCATCCCGGCGTTGGCAGCGATCAGCTTGAGGGGTTCTTCCAAGGCGCGCTTGACGATGTTGGCCCCGGTCAGCTCGTCGCCTTCCAGTTTCAGCTCGGCCATCTTGGGCAGGATGTTGATCAGGACGCAGCCGCCTCCGGCCACGACGCCCTCTTCCACAGCCGCTTTGGTCGCTGAAACGGCGTCCTCGATGCGGTTCTTGCGTTCTTTCATCTCGGTCTCAGTAGCTGCGCCGACCTTGATCACCGCCACACCGCCGGCCAATTTGGCCAATCGCTCTTGCAGTTTCTCACGGTCGTACTCGCTGTCGGTGTCCTCGATCTGGCGTCGGATCTGGGAGATGCGCTTCTTGATCTCCTCGGGCTCGCCCTTGCCGCCGACGATAGTGGTGTTGTCCTTGTCCACCTTCACCTGGCGCGCTTCGCCAAGCATCTCCAAGGTGACGTTCTCGAATTTCAGCCCCAGTTCCTCGGAGATGACCGTTCCACCGGTGAGGATGGCGATGTCCTGTAGCATGGCTTTGCGGCGGTCGCCGAAGCCTGGCGCCTTGACGGCCACGCAGCGCAGGATGCCGCGCATCTTGTTCAGCACCAGAGTAGCCATGGCCTCGCCCTCCAGGTCATCGGCGATGATGACGAAGGGGCGTCCCTTAGCGGAGAGTTTTTCTAAAACAGGGAGGAAATCGGCGACGGCAGAGATCTTCTTGTCAGTGATGAAGAGCATAGGCTCATCCAGCTCAACCTGCATGCGCTCGGCATCAGTGACGAAGTAGGGGGAGACGTAGCCGCGGTCGAACTGCATGCCTTCCACGAAGTCCAGGGTAATCTCTAGGCTCTGGGCTTCTTCCACGGTGATCACGCCGTCCTTGCCGACTTTCTCCATGGCGTCAGCGATCACTTGGCCGATCTGCTCGTCCTTGGAGGAGATGGCAGCTACCTGGGCGACCGACTGCTTGTCCTCGACCGGCTTGGAGAGCTTCTTCATCTCTTCCACGGCTTTAATCAAAGCAGCGTCCATGCCGCGCTTCAGAGCCAAGGGGTTTGCTCCGGCGACGACATTCTTCAGGCCGTCGCGAATCATCGCCTGGGCGAAGACAGTGGCAGTAGTAGTGCCGTCGCCGGCGTTATCCTGGGTCTTGGTGGCGACTTCTTTTACCAACTGGGCGCCGAGGTTCTCGAAAGCGTCCTCGAGGTCCACTTCTTTGGCGATGGTGACGCCGTCATTGGTGATGACGGGCGGGCCGAACTTCTTCTCCAGCACTACGTAGCGACCTCTGGGACCCAAGGTGATCTTGACTGCATCGACCAGGGCGTTGACGCCGCGCTCCAAGGCACGACGGGCATTCTCATCAAAAAGCAATAATTTGGATGTCATCTTTCTCTTTTCTCCTCCTCTAGCCTTCTAGTACTGCCAGAATGTCTCGCTCGCTGAGGATCAGGAACTCTTCCCCATCCAGCTTGATCTCGGTGCCGCCGTACTTGGCAAAGATCACCGTAAGTCCAACTTGTAGATCCATCGGGATGCGTTGTCCGTTGTCCTCATTGATCTTGCCCGGGCCGACCGCGATGACAGTGGCCTTCTGCGGTTTTTCCTTGGCCGTGTCGGGGATGACGATCCCTGACTTGGTGCGTTCCTCACCCTCCAGGACCTTCACGACGATCCGGTCCCCA
>CAYXFH010000111.1:0-4122 GCA_964464245.1 uncultured bacterium | reverse complement strand
GCAAATGCTGCAGGGTTGGCCTCACCCAAGCAGCCTGCGGTAGCACTATAGCCCGCGGCAACATCTGCTGCGTCCTCATTCTCTCCACTGGCACGAAATCTAACCATGAAAACAGCCCGCGGCAACATGATAGCCCCCGGCAACATGATAGCCCGCGGCAACATGATAGCCCTCGGCAACATGATAGCCCGCGGCAACATGATAGCCCGCGGCAGCGCGTTACTGGCCAACAGGGCCCGTCTCCAGCGTTTCTAGGATGTCTAGGAAATATGTGGGCAATGATGAGTGAAACGTCATCTCCTCGAGATGGTTAGGGTGACGAAATCGCAGCTGGGAGGCGTGAAGCATCTGTCCTGCCAGCTTCCAAGGGTTGCTGGGAGCATAAAGCGGGTCTCCCACAACGGGATGTCCGATGAAGGCGAGATGTACCCGCAACTGATGGGTGCGGCCGGTTTCCGGGTGCAACTCTAGCAGGGAGTACCCCTGGGGGTAGCGCTTGAGAAGGCGAAACTCAGTAGAAGCCCGCTTGCCGGAGGCAGCCGCTTCCACTCGCAGCTTTCCAACATCGTGGCGCAAGGGCACTTCAATGCGCCCCTCCTCTTCCAGCAACAAGCCGTGTGCCAAAGCCAGGTAGGTTTTCGTCACGGTGCGCTCGGCGAACTGGGCAGCCAAGAGCCCGTGGGCTTGGTCTGTCTTGGCGACCAGCATCAATCCGCTGGTGTCTTTGTCCAGACGATGGACAATCCCCGGCCGCTGGGGAGCGCTGCCGCCGGAGAGATGGGTATGAGCCAGCAAGGCGTTAACCAAGGTACCCGCGCGATGTCCGGCGCTGGGATGTACGACCAAGCCACGCGGTTTTTCCACAACCAGGAGCGCCTCATCCTCGTAGAGGATGACCAACGGGATCGCTTCGGGTTGGAGGTGCGACGGGTGACGAGGCGGTTCCCGGGCAGTCAGCTCTT
The DNA here is from genome assembly GCA_964464245.1 of uncultured bacterium. Lineage (GTDB taxonomy): Bacteria > Caldisericota > JANLFM01 > JANLFM01 > JANLFM01 > JAPLHV01. The sequence goes on along the minus strand of CAYXFH010000111.1, from coordinate 3,160 downwards.
CGCCTCCCTTAAGACGCATGGAGGCTTTCATCGTTTTTCCGCTCAGCGTGACCTGACCGGACTCAATCCACCTCTGGGCTTCACCTCGGCTCAAGCCAAGAAGGGCAGCGAGGATCCGGTCTACACGTTCCCCGGCCAATTCCGCCGGGACTATGAGGAGGTCGTCTTGACGTTCGATCGGCGCTCTGCAAGGAGCAGGGACAAGGCGAGCAAGATCCCCCCCACTACCACTGAGGAGTCTGCCAGGTTAAAAACCGGCCAAATTGGCAGTTGCAGGAAATCGACCACCGAGCCGCCATAGAGGAGGCGGTCGATCGCGTTGCCGAGAGCCCCACCGCAGACCAGCCCGCAGGCCAACTGCATCATCCAAGGCTGGCGACGCAAGCGGGGTAAGAAGAAGAACGGCAGAAAAGCAACCACCAAGTTCAGGAGAAGAAAAAAAAGGCTGGCTTGAGGGAAGAGCCCGAAAGCTGCTCCCTGGTTGGAGATGACCGTCAGGTGGAGGAAGTCGCCCAACAGCGGACGTGAGCTGCCATAGGCGAAGAGCGAGAGGACCAGCGCCTTGCTGGACTGATCAAGGAGAACCACCAAGGTGAAAGAAAGGAAAAAGATCAAGACGACAACAGGCTTTGAGCCAGCTCTTTGCGAAGGGGATCCAACCGGGCCAGCATCGGGTAGTCGGTGAGATCGAGAAAGAAAGGAGTAATGGAGACAAATCCTTGCTCAAGGGCTTGGCTGTCGCTGCCCTCGCCATTTTCTTCCACTTCCGGCTCTCCGGCGATCCAGTAGTAGGGGCGGCCGAAGGGGTCGTTGCCCTTGGTCAACCGCTCTCGGTAGCGTCGCCGTCCGAGCCGCGTCAGAGCCACCCCACGCAGCTCGGCGAGGGAGCAGTTGGGCACGTTGACGTTCAAGAGAAGGCGCTTGGGGAATCCAATTAGCAGCATGGCCAGGCGCTGCGCAACCTCTGCCGCCACCTCCCAGCGTGGTCCGTGGAAGGAGGCAATCGAGATGGAAAAGGCCGGCAGGTCGCAGATATAAGCCTCCATAGCGGCGGAGACGGTCCCGGAATAGGTCAGGTCTTCTCCCAGGTTGGGCCCTAGGTTGATCCCTGAGATGACCAAGGTGGGGAGCTCCGGCAAAAGGTCGAAGACTCCGATCACCACGCAGTCAGCGGGACTTCCGCTGCATTGCCAGACTCGGATCCGTTCGCCGGGAGACTCCCTCTGGCGAACCCTCAAAGGCTTGTGGATGGTGATAGAATGGCCGCCTCCGCTCCATTCCTTCTCCGGGGCGACGACAGCCACCTCGCCCAGTTCAGAGATGGCCTGGGCAAGCGCCAGCAGACCGGGTGAGTCAACCCCATCGTCGTTGGTCAGCAGGAAACGCATCAATCAGAGCGGTTGGCGATCGATCCCGTCGACCAGCCACCCATTCTCTCCCTTGATCAGTGAGAAAGTGTGGCGCACGGTGCTGCGGGTAACCATTCCGGCAAGGTTTGGCGTCGAGCTGGGAGTCTCTAATTCAACGAGGAAATCTGCTTGTACAGTGGCCTTGTTGTTTGCTTCACTCAACTTGGAAATGGTCGCGTCCTTAAAGGTGACCTTGAAGTACATGACGAACTCATGGCCGTAGAACGATTTAACCTGCGCCTGGTAGCCGGGTGAGGCCAGCTTGAGCATGCTATCCAGATCCATCGTGACCCAAGTGTTCAGCCATGTCTGGACTGCCTGTTCCGGCGTGCTTGCAGCGGGCGCACCGCAGGCCGCCAAGGAAATAAACAGAATAAGGAGCAAGGCTCCTGTGATTAATCTTCGTGTCATTGTCTCAACCGATCCGTTCAATGATTTTATGAGAACTGGAGGCCCCTTTGACAATGCGGAGCTGGCCGGGTCGGCAGCCCAGAAAGCAAGCCAGCGCTTCCAGACAAGCCGCATTGGCTAAACCGCGCTCGGCCGGCGCCTTCACCGAGACCTCATACTGCCCCAGCCTATGCATTTGCACCTGCACCGCCCGCGCAGCGGGGTGAACTTTAACTTGCAGGTAGCTCCGCTCCACCTGAAATCTCGACTTGCCCCAACATCTCCAAGTGAGCGCCTAACATAGCTCGAAGCTCGGCCTTGGCGCGACGAGTTAGCTGAGTGATCATAACCGACTGCCGTTCCGCTTCCTGCTGCAGGCGTTCAGCCTCCTTTCCAGCTTCCGCCAGAATCTGCGCCGCTTCTCGGGAAGCGCTAGAACGTGTCTCCTCGGCCAACTTTTGTACCAGCAGAAGAGATCCCTTGAGGTTCTCCTCCATCGCTTGGAAGTCCTCTAGCTTACGCCCGAGAAAGGAGATCTCTTCCTTCAGGTTTTGGTTTTCCTTGACCAGTTGCTCGTATTCAGATCCCAGTCTGGTCAGGAATTCATCGACTTCCCCCCGGTTGTAGCCGCGGAAGGAGAGCGGGAAGTCCTGCCGAGCTACATCCAGAGGTGTGATCTTCATTTATTCGTGGATATCAGGTGACACCAGACCATGTGGTTATTGCCCACATCGATGGCTTCCGGCTTGATCTTGTCGCACGGCTCAAAGGCGTAGCGACAGCGGGTATGGAAGACGCAGCCGGAGGGTGGGTTGATCGGGCTGGGGATGTCCCCCTCGAGGATGATGCGCTGTTTTTTGATGTCGGGGTCGGGCACCGGCACCGCCGAGAGCAAGGCTTGGGTGTAAGGGTGAAGGGGATTGTTGAAGAGATCTTCGTTTTCTCCCGTCTCCATCAGCTTTCCTAAGTACATCACTGCCACGCGGTCGGACATGTGTTTCACTACAGCCAAGTCATGAGCGATGAAAAGGTAATTCAGGGGAAACTTCTCCTGAAGGTCCTGAAGCAAATTAATGACCTGCGATTGAATAGAGACATCCAAAGCTGAGACCGCCTCGTCGCAGACGATAAACTTGGGGTTCATGGCTAAAGCGCGGGCGATGCCGATACGCTGGCGCTGACCTCCGGAGAATTCGTGGGGATAACGGCGAAGGTACTCGGGACGTAGACCGACGATCTCCATCAACTCGGCGACGCGTCTCTCGCGCCCTTTTTTCGTATTCAACCTGTGTACCAACAGCGGTTCGCCGATGATGTCGGAGATGGGCAGCCGAGGATTAAGCGAGCCGAAGGGGTCTTGA
>CAYXFH010000110.1:0-27633 GCA_964464245.1 uncultured bacterium | reverse complement strand
GATGAGCGACATGAGCGCAGAGGTAGGCATCAGCGACGGCGACGGCGTCCGGGGCATAGCGCAAGGACCACTGATGGACGTCGTTGATCTCCAGGGGAACCTGATGCGCGGCATACCAGCGCATCGCTTCCAGGTTCTCTTCGATCGCCTGCTGCAGCGGCCGCTGGGAGCGCCCGTCCAGTTGGGAGTACCAGAAGATGGGGACAGCGCCCCAGGCGTTATGGATCGTTCGCTCCAACATCTCGCCCCAGCGCACCAGGTCGCGTGTCCCGGCATAGCAGCGCAGCAAGGGATAATTGCCGCAGCGGGTGGCGCCATAGATTCGTTCCAGGTCTTCCTCCCGGCGAAGGGGGACGCCACCGGCGCCGTCTCGAGTCGGGTCCATCTCCTGGGGGCGGAAGAAAGATTCCTGGGCGTTCTGGTCCGGTCCCAGGGAGAGGATATCGAGAAGTCCCGACTCGGCGATGCGCCGGGAACCCTCGATGGTGGCCTCCAAGTCCGGCAAGCCGAAGTGATGGCGCAGAAGGGGGACCGGAGAGCGGGCTGCGACCCGCTGGGCCAAGGTCTGCGGTAGGATCTCCGCGCCCGTTGCGGCAGAACCTCCACGGAGAAAGGCCCGGATCTGCTCTACCGACTCGTGGCCGGAGAAGACCGCCTGGAAGAGGCCGGAGCGTCTTGCCTCCTCTGCCACTGGGGGTGTCCCGCCGAAGACGAAGATGCGGTCCTCCAATTGCAGCTCTAGGATCTCTTGCTTCAGGCGCCGAAAGATCTCTTCCGCCACGGATGGGGTCAGCCGATAGCTGAGGGCGATCATCTGGGCATCCTGCCGCTTGGCCTCTTGCAGCGCTTTGACCAAGGGAACGGTAGGCCCGAGGTTGATCGTTACATGCCCAGCCTCTTCCGCCAGGCGCAAGAAATGCACCAGGCCGGCGACGTGGACATCGTTCTCTATGGCAGCGCCGAGAATTCGCATCTCAGGCCCGCCCTTTGATCCTGCAATATCTGCTCAGGGAAACAAATTTTGCGGCCATGGCTTGCAGCCAAGCCAGATCAATATTCCTCCCACTATTTCTGGAGGATGTCTGAGTGTGGATCATCACCGATTCTCTCCTCTGGGTGCTGGAGACTCGGCAAAGGAGGCGGCCAGAAGGCCGCCCCTTTACCTGGAGGGAATGGAAAGCTAACCGAGGTTAGCCGATCGTCTTTTTATTGCTTCGCTCCGCAGCCGGGACAGAAGGCTTGCCCAGTGGGGAGATCAGTACCGCAACTTGCGCACTTCTTGGTCCCCTCGTCCGGTTTGGGTGCGGCAGGAAGCTCTTGTTTGGCGCCACAACCGGAACAGAACACCTGGGTTGGTGTCAGTTCAGCCCCACAATTGCCACATTTTCGCTTGCTTGCCTCGCCTGAGCTAGCGGCTGACGGTATCTCCTGTTTAGCCCCGCATTTCGAACAGAAGGGCTGGGCCAACTCCAGTTCGGTGCCGCACTGAGGGCACTGTTTCTTGTCGCGCAGCTTTAACACGTGGACCCGCAGGTCTTCCATCTTGGCGCGGGCTGCTTTGACCTTCTCGCAGAGATCAACCAGCTCCGGCGAGATTAGCTCTCCCTTGCCTTGAGCCTCGAAGATGGACTTCCCCATGGTGAGAAAGGCTTCTTGCACCTTCTCTTCCTCAGCACTGATCTGCTTGTTCAGCCGGTTGATCTCCAGCAACTCACCCGGTTTTTCTGTCAGCTTCTTGAAAATCGACATATTTCCTCCTTCTGATCTGCGCCCGCATTGGCGGTGAATGATCTCATTATACAAGACCAAGGGCGAAATGGCTCCTTAATCAGAAAAAACGGGAGGCGTCACAACCAGGCCAAGTTTCCCTCCAGTTGGGGATAGGAGAGGTCGATCTGTGAAAGTCGCTGTTCCGAAATATTGGCTCATTCGCCCTCCCGGTTGTAGCGGAGAATGGCCGACAAAGATTTTCTCTCTTTAACGCTGGGTTCCTCAGCGGAGTACCCGATGGTCACCAGCAGCACAACTCGATATTCCCGCTGGATGCCCAAGAGGCGTTTGATCCCTCGTTCGTTGAACCAGCCCAAGATACAAGTCCCCAGGCCCTCTTCCGCCGCTTGCAAGCAGAAGTGGGCGGCAGCCAGGCCGGTGTCCACCTGCTGCCAGGAGCGTCCTTGCAGGGTGGCGCCAACCTGGGCCAGAGAGGATGACCGGTTAAGTATCACTAAGAAAGCGGGAGCAGAGAGGGTCCAGCGGTTGAAGGAGACAACAGCGTTGAAGGTGAGGTGGGAGACGGCATCACGGAGGGCCGGATCGTCGACCAGAATGTAGGAACAGGGTTGCGCGTTCATGGCCGAGGGGGCCAGGCGGGCGGCTTCCAGGCAGCGCTCCAGGATCTGGCGGGGCGCCGGAAGGGACTGGTAGCAGCGGACACTCCTGCGAGTGGTGGCTAACTGCAGAAACGGTTGATTCGGCATTCCCCGATTGTAGAGAGATTCTCCCCTTCCAGGTAGCAGGGGTCGCAGGAAGAAGATCCGGGAGGCCCTCCACCCTCCAGCGCTTCATTCTACGACAGGCTCTATAGCGCCGATCATTAACAGACTGCCTTATCGGTTAATCTCAGACCGACGATATTCCACGGGAAGCAGAAAAGCATTCTTCTGATGAATCAAGAAAACTGAACCTTCCTCCGGCCAACAGGAGGGTATAATCAAGGCACTTCGAAGCCAATCCATCCGAACAGAGGAGACGCGATGATCCCAAATCAGTGGTATGCGGTCTTAGAGAGTAAAGAAGTCCCAGCCGGGAAGCCGGTCGGGGTCACCCGGTTGGGAGAGAAGCTAGTCTTCTGGCGGACTTCAACAAGAGAGGTGGCCTGTGCCCGCGACTTTTGCGCACATCGTGGGGCGGCTCTTTCCCTGGGGAAAGTGCAAGGCGACCATGTGGCCTGCCCCTTCCATGCCCTGGAATATGATCCTAGCGGAGCTTGTCGCCTGATTCCGGCCAACGGACGAAGCGCCCCGGTACCGCCGAACTTCCGGGTACAGGTCTTTCCGGTCCGCGAAGCGCACCACTTGATCTGGGTTTGGTACGGCGCCCCACGAGCAGAATACCCCACCCTCCCCTTCGTGCCGGATATCGACGATTCCTTCGCCTACTCCACCTTCCCCAGCCGCTGGGGGGTACACTACTCGCGCTGCATCGAGAACCAGCTCGACTCTGCCCACGTTCCGTTCGTCCATTACAACACCATCGGCCGCGGCCATCGCACCACCATCGATGGGCCGATTGTGAGATGGGAGGGCGACCGTCTGCTGATCTGGACCTACGCACGTCCGGAGGACGGTTCATTGGCCAGAAAGGCCGAGGAGATGAGCCCACCGGATGGTTTGCCCCGCTTGACCTTCACCTTCCCTAATGTTTGGCAGAATTACCTGGCCGATGATGTCCGTATCGTTCTCCTTTTCACTCCCATCGACGAGGAGAACACCCTGGTCTATACCCGCTTCTACCACAGGGTTATGCGCATTCCCGGCCTTCGTCAACTGATTTCCTGGAGCGGTCGATACTTCAGCCGGGTGATTGCCCTGCAGGACCGGCGAGTGGTCAACACCCAACGACCCAAAAAGACAGCCTTGCGGATGGGCGAGAATCTATTCCAGGCGGACCGCCCCATCGTGGAATACCGGCGCCGCCGCGAGGAACTGATGGCCGCTTCCCGGGAACCGGCCAAAGACAAGGTCTAGCGAGACCCCTTCCTGCCCAGGGGGAAGCCCAATCGAAAGTAGCGGGGGACGCGAGCCTTGAAGTCAAAGCAGGTTTGGCCATAGGCCACGGCGAGGATAGCTGAAGGAGATGGCCGGAGCCGTAGCAGCGGTTTCTCTCCTTTGCGACGAACAAGGTCCCGATGAACAGGCGAGTCTTATGTCTCGTGACCCCAAAGACACCTTGAACGATTTTTTTTACAAAAACACCAAAAAGGGCCAAATCTCAGGTAATTACATGATTTACAGAATTCTCAACAGGTGAAACACTCCTAGAGATATCACCTGTCATGGGAAGGATCCGGATGGCGTCCTAGGCGCGGGGATCGGATGGGGTAGCCCCGCGCCACCCCCCCGCGCCAGCCCGTGGGGTCGATGGAACGACAGGTTGTCCTTTTCCTCCTTGTGCGGGTCCTGCCCAGGACCCGCCTTTTTTTGCTTCTGTGCATCCCGCAGGCGGCCTTCAATCCACCTTCCTGTTGGGCGCCCTGATTCCCTGCTATGATCATAAAGGAAGACGACGATGCTCACATTTTTCCGCCAACGCCAACTGAAAGGACCAACCGTGCCGATCCCGCAGCGGGGAGCAAGCTCTGACTTTATGGCTCATTCGGATTTCCTCAACCGGTCCGACTTTCTCGCTGCTTCGCCCTTCTTGGAGGGGGACTTCGCGTTTTCCTCCGATTTCCTTCGCACTTCGCCGTTCATGCAATCTCTACTATCGTCAGGCTAAGAAGTCCCCTGGAAAAGAGGAAGGCCGGCGGGGGGAACGACGCTGGGTTGAGTGATAGGTTGGATGATGAAGCCATCTTGATTCCCGAAAAGGCCCGAGCGCTTGCCCCTTCAGCGACCGCAGGTTATGCTGAAGCAAAGGTATCGGCGCCGTAAAGATGGAGCCCGTACCTCGCCGGTCCTGTAACGGTTGCACTACATCCGATGGGATCTTCCGCGCCGCGGCACGATAGCCCGGCAGAAAGGAGAAGTTGATGTTTCGTAAAGTATACCTGGTAACGGTGGCAGGCACGGCAGGAGGCGTTCTTTTCGGCCTTTTCTCCACCCGCCAGGCCGCGGATGAGGCCATTGAGGAGGCCAAAGGGGAGGCGGAGGGAGGACCCGAGTTTCGCGTCCAGCCCATCTATTCCGACCTGATCGGGGAAGAGGAAGCAGATGAAATTCGGGCGCCTGTGCTCCCCAAGGCGCCACCTCGGCCGCAACAGAGCGATCGTCCGGAACGGCCGCAGTCTTTCGATCGGGAGCGCACACCACGAGAGGGCCCGGGAGAAGCTCGGCGTGGCTACCCACCCAGGAGTGGTCCACCCGCTGAACGGCGTGGCTACCAAGGAGGACGGCCCCATGGAGAGCCTTGGGGGGGAAACCAGGGGGGCGGCGGCTACGGCGAGCGCCCTTCCTATAATAAACCTTCCTCTCGCCCATGGGAGAAAGACACTCCTTCATCCTCGCCTCGTCGCAGCACTGAAGGCGGGTACGGTGACAGGGGCGGCTATGGCGACCGCGGCCAGCGGGGTTTCAGTCCCCGCCCCCAGGGAGGGAAGAGAGGAAAACCCAAGCGCTACCCGGGTGGGGAGCGGTAAACTACTGCTGCCATACCTTCATCGTTAGCCTTTGCGGTGACGACCACCTTCCTCTTATGCGCCTCCTCTTCCCTGGAGGAAGGGACGGGAGGGTATAATGAGCAGGCCGAAAGTGCCTGGTTCAGCGCTGACGAAGTGGAAGGAAGGTTGAATACGTTACGCATCGATGGCAGCAGACTGATCGATGAAGAAGGACGGACCCTTCTTCTGCGCGGCGTCAATTTGGGGGGTAGCAGCAAAGCGCCGATGGTCCCGGATGGCGCCACCTGGCGGCGGGAAGGTTTCTTTGACCATCGTTCGGTCTCCTTCGTGGGTCGCCCCTTCCCGCTGGAGGAAGCCGAACGGCACTTGGAACGCTTGCGCCGGTGGGGTTTCAACTGCCTGCGCTTTCTGGCGACCTGGGAGGCTATTGAACATGCCGGCCCGGGGCAGTACGACCAAGCCTATCTAGACTACTTGCAAGCGGTCCTGGAGGTAGCCGGCCGATTCGGTTTCTTGCTCTTCGTCGATCCCCACCAGGACGTCTGGAGCCGCTTCAGTGGTGGGGACGGAGCGCCCGGGTGGACTTTGGAGGCGGTCGGTTTCGACTTGTCTCGCCTGGACCAAACCGGGGCAGCGGTCACCCACCAAGCCCTCCAGGACCGCTACCCCTGGTTGGTCTGGCCGACCAACGCCGAGAAGCTGGCTGCCTCAACCATGTTTACCCTCTTCTTCGCCGGCAATGATTTTGCCCCTCGCACCCGGATCGAGGGGGAGCCGGCCCAGGAATACTTGCAGCGCCACTACATTCAGTCGGTCTGTCAGGTGGCAGCTCGCTGCCGAGGGATGGCCCACGTTCTGGGATATGACACGATGAACGAGCCGGGGCAGGGCTGGATCGGGGCAGAGGATTTGCGGCAGGTGAGCGGAGTTCTTCGCAAGGGGGCGTCCCCCTCCCCCTGGCAGTCTATCCTGCTGGGGGCGGGCTTCCCCCAGGAGGTGGAAGAGTGGGCGGAAGGTCGCTCGCTTCCTCGCCGCAAGGGCGCCCGTCGGGTCAACGCCGAAGGCGTGAGGGTTTGGCGAGAGGGCTTCGATTGTCCCTGGAAGGCCAATGGGGTTTGGGATCTGGATGCCGTCGGCCGGCCCCGCCTGCTGGCGCCTGGCTATTTTGCCCGAATCGGCGACCGGCCGGTACATTTCACCGAGGACTACTACAAGCCTTTCGCCAACCGCTTTGCCCAGGCCATTCGCCAGGTTCACCCCCAGGCGTTGATCTTTTTGGAGACCTTCACCGAAGGGAGAGACGAGCTGGAGTGGGGGCCGGAAGATGCCCCAGAGGTGGTGTTTGCCCCGCACTGGTACGATATTGCGATTTTGGTTACGCAACACTTTACTCCCTGGGCGGCCATCGACATCTTCAAAAAGCGGGTTGTCTTGGGACCGTGGGCGGTCCGCCGTTCCATCGCCGGACAATTGGCTCGCTACCAGGAAACGACTCGTCGGCAGATGGGCGGGATTCCCGTCCTGTTCGGCGAGATTGGCATCCCCTTGTCTCTGGACAATGGACGCGCCTATGCCAGTGGTTGCTTTCGCCAGCAGGAACAAGCGGCTGACCGCAGCCTGCGGGCGGTGGAGGACACGCTGGCCCACTGCACCGTCTGGAATTACACAGCAGACAACCGCAACCAGCACGGAGATCAGTGGAACGAAGAGGATTTCTCTCTCTTCAGCCTAGATCAACAGAAGGATCCGGCTGACCTCGACTCGGGCGGCCGGGCCTTGGACGCCTTCATTCGACCCTATCCGAAGGCCGTGGCCGGGGAGGCGATCTCTCTCCGATTCGATTACCGCCGCCACCGTCTGCTTTTTACTTTCCGCCACGACCCCGCCGTCACCTCTCCCACCGAGATCTTCCTTCCCCGCCGCCACTTCCCAAGTGGAGCGCTCATTCAGGTCAGCGATGGCCGTTGGGAGGAGGACCAGGAAGGACAACTGCTGCGTTATTGGCCCGGCCGCGAACAGATGATACACACCCTGCGGGTTGCTCCAGCCGTCGCCAGATAGGCGCCTTGAGGGGTATCGCGAAGCAAACGAAAGATGGAGGTTAAAGGATGATTAGACGGATGATTGGAAGAACGGCGAGACTGCTGGGCGTCTTACTTTTACTCTTGACAGCGGTCTCTTGCAGTGTCCCAGCCCCACCGACCTCCTCAGCCCCGATCAAGGTGGGGGCCATCTATAACTTGACCGGAGCCCAGGCATCCCTGGATGTCCCATCGGCCAACGGCGCCCAACTGGCTGTCAAGCAGATCAATGCCGCAGGAGGGTTGTTGGGGCGCAGCCTGGAACTAGTCCTCTACGACGGCAAGACCGATGCCGACACGATCCGTCAAGCTGCCACCAAACTGGTCGAGGATGATCGAGTAGCGGCCCTGATCGGCTTCTCGGACACCGACCAAGTGTTGGCCGCAGCTCCTGCCGCGGTTAAGGCCGGGATCCCGTTTATCACCAGCGGCGCCAGCTCACCGAAACTGCCCGCTCAGGTTCCCGGCGTTCTTTTCTTGGCCTGTTTCGGAGACAACACCCAAGCTGCAGCCGGGGCCGAGTTCGCCTATAGCCGGCTGAAGGCTCGCAACGCCTATCTGCTGGTGGACAGTGGCATGGAGTACGCCCGGTTGTTGGCCGGGTATTTTAAGGAGAGTTTCCTCCGGTTGGGAGGACGCATCCTCTTGGAAGACACCTTTACTAGCGGCAGCAAGGATCTTGCGCCTCAAATCGGCAAGTTGAAGGCATTAACCTCTCCGCCCGATCTGCTCTTCATCGCCTGTGGACCGCAGGACGCCGGTTTGGTGATTGATCTCCTCGCCCAGGCCGGGTTCAACCAGCCTGCGATGGGCGGAGACAGCTTCGATTCTACTCAACTGACGGCGGTGGGCGGAGCGGCCGCTGAGGATACTTATTGCACTACCCACGGCTACCTGAAGATGGGCTCCATCCGGGAGTTAACCCGGACCTTCGTCATGGATTACAGGACGATGTTCGGGCACGACCCGGAGAATGCCTTCGCAGGATTAGGGTACGACGCGGTGAAGCTGCTGGCCGATGCGCTTCGTCGGGCCGGCGCCGATCAGGCTGAACCGCTGCTGGCTGCTCTTCAAGCCACCCAGGGGCTGGAAGGAGTGACCGGCACGATCAGTTACCCATCCGGCAGTCGGATCCCCTCGAAGAGCGTGACCCTGCTGCGCGTTCTGGCCGGTCAATTCACCTGGGCTTGGGAAATCACACCCAACCAAGTCCCCGCGCCTTGATTCGGGACAGGGACGCGTAGCTTTAGCGGATTGCCCAAGGCAGTGGACCTTGCGGCTACGGCTTGGCGCTGGTCTCGACGAGCGGCCGGGCAACAGCTCTCCGCAGTCCCAACCAGCCGAGGATGCCGGAAAGAAGGGCAACAGCCAATCCTGCCGCCACCATCCACCAGATAAAGACCAGAAAATCGGCAACCACCGGAGTCAAGGCGGCTTGCAAAATCTGGCGGCCATTCTGCCCGGGCAATGAGGCGATGATACCGTTCACTTGGCTTGTTGCCAGCCCATAGAGGATCCCCATGCAGGAAGCCAAGGCGGCGCCGAAGATAAGTCCCACCAGCCAACGGCGCCGGGCCAGCAGAAAAGCTCCCACCAGCAGGAGGGCGGCCACCGCGAGAAGAGCCACGTTTAACTGGTTGAATAGCGAATAGGCTTGCTGGGCCTGGACGATCAGTTCGGAACGGAAGAGGGAGATGGCGCCGAAGCCTGGTTCCAAGGAAACTCCCAGGGCGGATTGAAGGGCCTGACGGGCTTGCTCGGGATCCACCACTTGCCCGGGCGGAGGCAACTGGATGCTACCGGCAAGGAGCCCTGCCTTTTGCAGTTCCCGCAGTGCGAACACCACCGGTTGAAAGAGGTTCAAGACCACTTGCCCGTCCGTAATGGAGACAGTTCCTTGCACATCACCGCGCAGCACGGCCATGGCGGCTTGGTGGGCCAGGCGGATCGCTTCAATGGTCAGATTGGAGACCGTTTCGCTGGCGAGGATCTCCTGCAGTAAATCTTGGATGTAGCCACGCACCAGGTTAGAAGCAGGAGCAGCGAGAAAATCGAGGTCGTCCGGCAGAAGGCCGGCCAGTCGCTGCTGCAAACGCAAGGCATCGTCAATCTGGCGACTGATCACATCGCCGGCCACTGCGATCACTTGTGGGTCACGGGCTACCGGTGAGACGACGGACATGAAGCGGTCGGTCCGGAAAAGGGTCGATCCCGCCCAAAGACTGGTCGCCCCGAGGGTAGTGACCAGGATGGCGAGGATGGTCAGCGCCACGCAGAAGATGCTGCGCAGGGGGCTCTTTCGCTTTCTTAATGGATTTTCCATGATCAGATTCCTTTCTTCTTCCGTTTCCATACAGCGGTGCTCAACTTGTCCATCGGCTTCAACTCCATTTTCCACTCAAACAACGGCAGAGGAATCAGACCGCCCCTGTCCTGCTGGTTGGCAGGCAGCACGTGTTGCTGCAGGCTCTCATGATACAAGCGCAGTCCCCCTCTGCCAATAGAAAGAGCCTCCACCCGGCGTGGTTTCCGAGTGAAGCAGATCATTGGCGAAAGGGAGAAACCCTGCCATAATCGGGCCGACCGCGCTCCCATAGCTCAACTGGATAGAGCGACAGACTTCGGATCTGTAGGTTGCGGGTTCGATTCCTGCTGGGAGCGCCATCTTACTTTAGGAAACTCAAGCGCCCTGGCGAACCGCCAGGGCGCTCCCCGAATGAGGTGGGCGCCACTTTCACCGTTTCCCGGGAGATAATCCCACGCTGCCAACAAGCATTTCCCGTCCTTGTCAGGATTTTTTCCAGGAAAATGCCGGTGGCTGGATTGATCCGCGTTAGACCAAGGCGGAGCTGTATCGCCTTGTCAACTCTTAGCCTGTCTGAGACCCTCTATGGAGTGGATATCGCCTCAATCAGGCGGAAGAGCGAGCCACGTAGGGTCTTCAACCGGAACCCCATCTTTCGCAGGGTGGTGAAACGGAAAGGAACGGTCGCCTCCAAGCGGCGCAGGAAGGCCGGTGAATGGCTGCGCTCGGCGGAACCCGCGGCATTGGCCACCAGGAGCGGGAGGGTCATCGCCATCAGCTCCTGCAGTGGGCGGGCGGATGGTGCAGCCAACCGCTCCATCTCTTCAGCGATGAGCCCCCCGAAAGCCAGAAGCCTTCCGGAATATGGGTCCAATGAGCCCTTTACCGCGGCCTGAGTGAAGACCGTTAAGCGTCGTCCGCGTCGATCCTCGATCAAATCCTCCAAATCGTCCAAGAGCTGCAGGTAGCCCCCCAGCCGGTAGGTTGTCCTCTCCCAGGCGGGTGAGAGGGCGCCCGCCACCAGGATGCCGTCCGCCAGCACCGATGCCCCGCCTTTGCCCAGGCTGAGGGAAAGCACCTCTGCCTCCGACAACGGCTGGCCCGATTGGAGGCGGATACTCTCCCCTTGCCAGCGGTGGATCAACAGGAGGCTGGAGAAGACCTGGGGGTAGAGGGCGCGAGGGTACTGTCCCTCGATCCCAGCCAGCAGGCTGAAGATGTTTTTCTCCTCCTCATTGGCTGGCGGAGCCAAGGCTCCACTCAAGCGCCGGCGAAAACGCTCTTGGAAAGCTCGCTTGGCCAAGGAGGAACGCTTGGGGTTGTCCAGCAGGTTATCGGTGGCGGGGTAGAGCATGCTGTAGGAGAAGATGGCCGGTGTCAGGCGCACCGATTGGCCCAGCAGGGCTTGCAAACTGTTCATCGCCCAGACGTTGCGCCCAGCTTGGAAGATCTCCGCCCCGGGGATTCCCGGCTGGGTGCGCTGGGCTTCCCGAGAGAACTGCAGACCGACATCTATGAATCCCTGGGCTTGCACGTAATCGAGTTGGCGCTGCTCCCAGCCGAGGGCGGAGAGAGCCAGGCGGGAGAACCCCCGGAAGAGACGATCCAGCGTTCCTTGCCGTTCCCCTTCGCTTCGTGGCAGGCGCTTGGTTTCCTTGGCTAGGCCGGCGAGGAAATCCTCCAAGGTTTTCTCTCTGTCCGAAGCGCCGGCAGCGGAGAAGGAGGGGAGCGACGAGGGGGGTTCCGGCCGGCAGCCCAGCCAACTGGAGAGCGTATCAGCCAACAGCTCTTCGTCCCGGTATGGCTCGGCGATAGGACTGCTCTCGAGTATATTGAAGGGAAGATTTTCCAGCGGCTGAGGTTGGCTCATCGTCTCTCTATTCACCATGCTGCGGATGACTGGGCAGCCGTGTGGAGTGGGCGGTTCGGGAAAAAGAGAGACTTTTCCATCAGGGTGAGGCAGGCAGCCAGGGCCAAAAGTAGCCATCCTCGGGAATGATAAGGGGCGCGGTGGGGGAGAGGGTGGTGAAGACCTCGCGGCCTCCGACGACTCCCAAACGAAGGAGCGGGGCATAATCACTCGCCTCTGGCCCCCCGGCTAGCTGCGCCGGGCGGTAGGTTCGACCTTCGAAACGGAGGTTCCGCTGGGTGGTGGAGCGATCCAGGTCTGGTTCGGACAAGATGTGCGCACCCGTGCGGTAATTCCAAGGAAGTTCAGCTACTATTTTTCCCATCGGCGCGGTGTGGGTATCTTGGGCGTAGAGGACCACCGGAAGCATCGGAAGGGGAGTTCCGATTTCTCCCGGGCTGATTTGAAGGGGGGGAGGCTCGGCATCAAAGACGATCGTCAAGCGGTGGTTCTCTACGGCTGGGAGCGCCTCCTCATCCAACGGGTGCCCCGCTTTAATGGTCATGAAATCAGCGGTCACTTTGAGGATGCGAGGGGGCAGGCGGATGGCCTCTTGTACGTGGAGGAGCAGGATCCCAGAGCCCACATCGCTGGCCTGGAGAAAGCGCAGGACTTCCAAGCGGGGGTCCAGACGATCACAAGGATACTCCTGGCAGGGGAGTGGTTGGAGCAAAGCGGCGAGGACAGCGGCAAGCAGTAAAAAACTGATGCGAGCCCAACGGCCGACTTCAATCATCATCATAACTTACCCGGCGAGGTGGGTGAACTCTCTTGATTCTCGTCGGCAGGAATCGCTGCTTCACTCCACCATTGTGTCATCTCAGCGAAGTGCGCTCAACCAGTAACGAAAAGAAAGGCCAAAGTGGAGATCCCCGGCCCTTCAGATCCCTGTGTTCGGGAGCGCTACTGCATCTGATTGTAGTAGGTGAAACAGATGGCGATGACGGCGATGTTGATTAGCAGGGTCCACCAACTGAAAGTGCCGTTGATCAAGGAGAAGACCAAAGAGATCACGGCCAGCACGGTGTACCAAATCACACCCCACTTTTTCATGTTCCAGAGGCCGATCAGGGGCCAGAAGTTAAGGAGCATGATGGCTAAAATGAGGATCCCAAGGATCAGGCCGAAGCCGCCCAAGATAAAGGCGCCGCCAACCAGGGCGATGATGCCGACCAAAAAACCAACGGCCGCGCCAATGAAACCGAGGATGCAAATGATAGTGATGATGAGGGGACGTTCTGGTCTCGATGCAGAGTTCACGATTGATTCCTCCTTCAAAGTTATTCGGTCGTCACTTCGATATCTCACTTGAGAGATGCATCAACTTATCGCACTAATGCTCACGCCCCTAGCGCTCGAATTCTGATTTTCCAATGAAGGAGAGGGCAGAGAGAGCGGCAGCCGGCAACGAGAACGGCCGGCATGTTCATGCCGGCCGTTCCAACCTATACCTTGCTTCTAGGTCATTCTGTTGTAGTAGAGGAAACCGACGACGATCACCACGATGTTGATGATCAGACTAATGATGCTGTCCCAACTGGTCAAAAAGGATCCGCCAACCAACTCCAAGATAATAGAGAGGATGGTCAGCACGGTGAACATGATCGGTCCCCATTTGCGCATGTTCCAGTAGCCGATCAAGGGCCAGAAAAAGATCAACGTAAGGACGAGAGACAGGAGCCCGATCCATATAAGCCCCATCCCGAAGAGACTGGCCAGCCCGATAAAGGCGATCAGACCAAGAATAAAGACAATGGCGTACAAGACGAAACCGAGGATGCAAATGATGGTGATGATGACAGGACGAACTGGTGCTTTATTCAACGCAACATTCATAACTGCCTCCTTACTGTGCTCCCAAGTCTACTCCTTAGGAACCATCTCATAACGCCCGTTCCCCCCCGCGAGATCGGGGGTGACCGGGGGGTAATTGGGGGAACTCCCCCAAGCCTCCTTTCCGCTACAACTGTACGGGCCCAAGGGTTTCCCTGTCAACGGTTCGGCGTCCCTTGCAGTGTATTTTTCAGCCGATCCCAGCGCATCACCTGCATCTTCATGCCGGCCACGCAGAAACGGCGAATTACCTGAAAGCCCTCTGAGGCATAAAGGGAGATGGCCGCTTGATTGTTTGTTTCCACCTCCAATTGAACGGCTGGGAAAGGCGAGGCGTCCAGCGCTTGCCGCAGCAACCTGCGGCCGATTGCTTCCCCGCGGCAGGCGGGCAGCACCCCAAGGAAGGTCAGCGAGAGGGCTTCTTGGCCATAGCCGGCCAATGCAGCATAGCGCAGCATGTTCCAACCCATGCGCAGGCTGTTCCACCGATTGATCCGCCAGGCAAGGGCGAGATAGCGCCGGAGCAGGGAAGGCGGTGCGCTCCAGCGGGAGGGGATGCAGAGTGCTGCGCCGACCCACTGCTCTCCTTTGGTCGCACCCCAAGCGTAATAGCGGCCGCTGGCCAGGAAGAAGCCGGCCGCCCAGGAGAAGTAAGCCGGGAACTGTTCCGGTCGACAGGCGACGAATCGCCGCAAGGAGTCATCCCGGCAAAATGACTCCGCCAGAACTCTTCCCAGAATCTCGGCCTGGTGAGCTTCAAATGGGCTGATCAGGATCTCCGGCACGGCTTGCTCCTCCTGTTGTTATGATACAACAGAAACAATATGCGCAGGGTATTCATCGAGTGGGAGAACTGTTAGGCCATGAGGGAAAAGTAGGTCTTGGCTGCAGCGACATCGAGCCGCATGAAGGACTGACATATCCCCTGTGAAGACGTGTTCTGGCTGGTCAGGGAGCTGCTTCCGACTTTGCCTTTCAAGTGAGGGTGTGCTATCGTTTCGGGCCGTGGATCGCTAGCTCAATTGGTAGAGCATCTGACTCTTAATCAGAGGGTTACAGGTTCGAGTCCTGTGCGATCCACCAAGTCAAAGCGCGACTGCCTTGGTTCATAGGGCAACCCACAACTTATAGTTATTTTTCAGTCGACCTCCCGGCAGAGCACAAGCGCCAAAAAAGAACTTACTCCCGAAAAAGCCGAGTCGATGGGCATCGTTGGTCATGGCTGCAGGAGCGGCAAGGTATTCTGCATTTCCTGGTAGACACGGTCGGCATCCCAAGGCCAGCTCCTCCAGGCTGTATTGCTCCGCTAATCGTTGCGCCAGAATGATGCCCAGGTAGTAGCCGCAGGCTGGCGGGATGCCTAGATCATTCTCCTCCACACCCAAGAAAGCTCGTTTTATGGATAGGTCGGTGGAGCTCATCTCTTCTGACAGCCGTCCACAGAGTTCGCTGAAATGGTCTGCGATCTCATTCATTTGGTTCGCCGAAAAGCCCAGGCACTGGCTGAGACGATAGTCGGGGACCACCAAGGCGGAGGCGTAAGCGGCCAGGACATTGCGGCCTTGGACATCCACAACCTTGCCGTTGAAAGAAAAGGACACAGTTAGATAGTAGTCGGCTTGAGGGTCGAAACGCGGGAATTGCTGCTTGAAGGCGGACCGGCCATCTTGGATCAACTGGGGGGCTTCTCACGACTTCATTCCAGAACTGCTCGATCAGGGACTGGCGGAAGCGATCACGATTAAACCCCTCTTGCTTGCGGTAGAGGATTTCGCTGGAAAAGAACGGGTCGAGGGGTTCCAGACAGGTCAGCCACAAACCGGCCCGTTCTTCTGCGGATCGGTCCCGGCCTTCTTCAGCATAGGAGAGGAACGCCTCCACCAGATTGATCAGGCGATGCCCGTCGGCAAGGAGCCCAGAGGACAGAGCCAAAGGCCCGGGGTCGGAGGGGTTGCTGAATCCTACCACTTCCTCCGGAACCACGACGGAAGATGGGACATAGGAGGCATTGGAAGACATGCTGCCGCAGGCTGTTCTGCGCCGCCTTTCGAGATGATCCATCGATTTGTCGGCGGTTCCAACCACACGGCAGTTTGAGCGGTTGCCTGCCTAAAAAACCTTGCTATGACACCCTGCCGGGAGCTGACAACTTGATGCCCATGACGTACAATAAGCGAGAGGTGATAACGAGATGATGAGAGAGATCGATATTGAGATGGGTAATCGTATCCAATTCCTCATGAAACGACGAGCTTTGGCCTCACGAGAGTTGGCCCGGGATTTGGAGGTCAGTCCATCCAAGTTCTTTCACATCATTAACGGGAGAGCCGCCCTCAAGCCGGACTTGGCCGTAGCTCTGGCCAAGTATTTCAACATCACGCTGGACGAACTCTTCGGCCGGGCGCCGATGCCGAACGAGATCACTGTACGAACGAAGTTGCCGCACGGCTACACCCGGGAAACTTGGCAAGCCCACCTGCAGAAAATAGTCGACAGGATAGGCCAGCAACTCTTGGATCGACAAATAGCCGAGAGAGCGAACAAGGTCTGAAGAAGACATGCTACCGCAGGCTGTCAACTGGCGCCGAATCAGCCGTTTGATTATCATGAATAAACCACCGGCGCTGGTTGCGTCGCCTTGCCCCTGACGAGATATAGCGGGCAGTCGACGAGGCCTCCAGATGAGGAGAGTGCGATGAAACGAATCGCAGTTCTGACCAGCGGGGGGGATGCTCCCGGGATGAATGCGGCCATCCGTGCTGTGGTGCGAACCGGTATCGACCGAGGGTGGGAAGTCTTCGGCATTCGCCATGGTTATAAGGGATTGATCGAGAATGAATACGCACCCCTTGGCTTGCGCGATGTCGGTGGCATCATTCAACAGGGGGGGACCATCCTTGGGAGCGCCCGTTGTCCCGAGTTCAAAGAGGAGAGCAGCCGGCGCAAAGCATTGGAGAATCTCGCCTCCATCGGCATCGAAGGATTAGTGGTGATCGGGGGAAACGGCTCTCAAGCCGGTTCTCTGGAACTCTCTCGGATGGGTTTTCCCGTGGTCGGAGTAGCTTCAACCATTGACAATGACCTGTATGGCTCGGATTTGACGATCGGAGTGGATACTGCCCTCAACATCGCCCTGGAGGCTATCGATCGTCTCAAGGTAACGGCCTCCTCGCACCACCGCGCTTTCCTAGTGGAGGTAATGGGGCGGGAATTCGGGTACCTGGCTCTCGTGGCTGGGATCATCGGCGGAGCGGAGGCGATCGTGCTGCCGGAAGTGGAGATCGACCCGGAGGATCTCGCCGACGAGATTCGTCAATCCTACCAGCGCGGCAAGTCTCATGCGCTGGTGGTAGTGGCAGAGGGAGCTACCTATAACGCGGGGTTGTTGGCTCAGTACTTTCAGAGGCACCGAGACCGCCTCGGCTACGACCTGAGGGTGACGATTATCGGCCATGTTCAACGGGGGGGCTCGCCTGGGGCTCTCGACCGTTTGTTGGCGACACGACTGGCGGCCGGCGCCACCGCTGCCTTAGAACGGGGTGAATTCGGAGTGTTGCTGGGTTTGCGGGGCAGCGAAGTGAAGGCTACTCCTTTGGAAGAGGTCGCTTCTAGGCGAAAGGAATTGGATCCCGCCTTGCTTGCCTTAGCCAAGGTTCTAGCCGCTTAATCCCAAGAGACCACGACGGACAATGCCGACAAGGGCGATAAGGATGTAGAATAGAGCTGTGTTTAGGCGTATTCGATGTTTGGATTGGGGATTGGCGCTATTGGTAAGCGCTCTCTTGGTGGGTTGCACACCGCCCTTCGCCTCTCCTTTGCCGAGCGGCAATGGATCTCCGGTAGCGCCGACAAACCCGACGATGACGCTTTCACCCGCCCAAACCCTACCCAGCCAGACGGTTACTCCCAGCAAGGCGCTTCGTTTTATCAGCAGTGCGGCGGCCAACCTGCGAGAAGGGCCGGGAGAGCAATACGAGGTGATCGGTCGCTTCCCACGCGGCGCCGAAGTGGAACTCCTCTGGCAGGAGGGAGAGTGGGCTAGTGTCCGGGTGGAGGGGAAGACGGGTTTCCTCTATCTTGGTTTCCTCACCCCGATACGGCCGACTCCTTGAGCATTCTTGCGTCAAGCGAAGAGGTATGCGAATCAATCATGAAGGTGAAAAAGGAGGCATGATGAACTGCACACATTGTGGCAGTCCCTTGCATGAAGGGGACAAATTCTGTTGGAAATGCGGGCAAAACACCCCCGACTCACAGGGAGAGAAAGAGGAAATACCGCTGACTTCCGAGGGCCGACAACCACCAAACACGGCCGAGCCGGAAGCCCCAGCAATCGCTGTAGGGGAGGTCGCGGTGGACCAGCCGCAGCCGTCATCGCCGGCCGCCCAGGAGTTAGGTTTAGGGAAGGAACCCAACTTCTTCGATCGCAAGGAAAAGGAGGTTCCCCAAAGCGAGTTAGTCCCGCCCTCTGCTGAGCGCTCCAAGCAGATGCTGAGCTCGCGGCCCAGCGGGATCGTCGAAGAGAAGGAAGAGTTCGTCTGGCATGGACGCCGTTCGCTATTGGAGTTTATCGCCCAATGGTGCCTGGCCGCTCTCTTCTGCGTCCTTGGCATGGTCGTCCTCATCTGGCGGGTACCCCTTGCCGACAGCTTAGCCGCCTTCTTCAAGGCCAACCAGCCGATCTGGTACACCATCTGGGGGTGGGTCGCCCTGGCTCTCTTCACGGTGGGCGTTTTCCTCGTGCTGATGATTTTCTACTACGTCTTAGGCAGCTATTATCGTCTTACCACCCAACGCTTCATCCGCCAACGCGGCTTCATTGCCCGGAAAATCGACTATGTGGAGCTGATGCGCGTCCGTGACATGGGGGTGGACCAGTCTTTCCTTGATCGCATCTTCGATGTCGGCGATCTGCAGATCCTCTCCAGCGAGCGCCTGGTTCCCGATGTCAAGGTCAACGGGATCCGTCGTCCCTACGTCATGCTGGAGGAGATCCGCCGCCGGGTGATACACGCCCGGGCAGTCCGTGGAGTGGGCATCCTGGAAGTGGACAAGTAGCCGGGTTTGGCTTATCGTTCCGCTGATGCGCGAAGGTGGCGGAATTGGCAGACGCGCTGGACTTAGGATCCAGTGGTTCATACCATACGGGTTCGACTCCCGTCCTTCGCACCACTTTTTCTTTACACCGCGTGCTTTCCGGCGAGGGAATGCCGTCGCAGATAGGAAGGTGAAACGTTGCCGAAGCAGATGATCGCTGAACTTAACCCCGATATCCCAGTGAGTGGCTGTTTCGTAGTCCACGAAGTTGAGCTGCGCCCGCTCTCCGGGAAACCCGGAAAATACCTGCACCTGATCCTGGGGGATGCCAGCGGCCAAGTCACCGCTCGTCTCTGGGACGCCACCGTGGAATCATTGCAAGCTTGCCCGGTGGGGACGCCACTGTTGGTGCGAGGAACTACTCAACGTTATCAGGAGGAACTGCAGGTGAAGATCCAAACCCTGCGTCCAGCAAAGTCCGGGGAATACAAGGAAGACGAGCTGCTGCCTATGCGTGAGAAGAACCCGGAAGCTCAACGCATGGCCCTCGCGGGTTGGGTGGAAGCAGTTCAGCAGCCGCACCTGGCTGCCCTGTTGGAAGCGTTTTTCGGAGACCCCGCCTTCCTTGGCCCTTTCCTTCGAGCCCCCGCCGCTCTACGCATTCATCACGCCTACAACGGAGGCTTGCTTGACCACACCCTCGCTGTGCTGCGCCTCTTGGAGACGACCATGGTCGATCATCCCGGGATGGACCGCGACTTGCTGATCGCCGGGGCTTTGCTGCACGATGTGGGAAAGGTGGAGACCTATGTACCGCAAGGGCTGGTCTTCCGCATCAGTGACGCTGGGCGTTTGCTGGATCACATTATCCTGGGGGAGCGACTGGTGATGACCCAAGCGGAAGCGATCCCAGGCTTCCCTCCCGAACTGGCCTTGCATTTGGACCACCTCATTATCAGCCACCACGGTACGCGGGAGAACGGGTCTCCGGTCCTGCCGATGACCCCTGAGGCGATTGCTTTGCACCATGCCGATAATCTCGACGCCCAAGTGCAGCGCTTTCAGGAGTTGACCGGCCAATCTCCTCCAGGGGAGCGCTGGACAGCTTACCAGGCGACCTTGGGACGATCCCTCTTCTGCCCGTCCAGGTCTCCCGGTGACGAGCATCACTGATGGAAGCTGTTGAGCGGATTTTCTTTCCAGACCCCTTGACAGGGGTGAACCGGTTCGTTATAGTAGCGCTGTAAACGATAACTTGCCTGTCTTCCCACCTCCCCCATGGCAGGGGTTGCCGCCCGGCAGCCCCTGTTTTTATTCTGGATGGCGCAAAGACCGCTCGTCATCAACCAGCAAGACTTAATTGCGTTGGACGATTCCCCCCTGATCTGAGAAAATACCCGGACTATCGAAGCGATGCCGAGCGCAGTGTATTCGGCCGCTGGTAACTGAAGGAGTCTGAATTGGAGATCGTAACGAGTCGGCAGGACAACCAGATCGAAGCCAAACTGGAAGTGCCTTTGGAGAGAGTAGCTGCCACGATGCAGCAGATCGCTCAGTCATACGCGAACAGAGTGAACATCCCCGGATTCCGCCGGGGAAAGGCCCCACTGAACCTAGTCAAAGCTCACATCGGCGAGGAGCTGATTCGCGAGGAAGCAGCGGACCGTTTGCTGGAGGAGGCCATCGAGGAGTTCTATCTTCACGAGAAGGTGACACCTCTCTTCGCACCGCAAGCCCAGATTGAACCCCTCGAGGAGGGCCAACCACTGCGCATCACCTTATGGGTAGACCCTTGGCCCGAAATGGAGCTGCCGCCTGCCGCCGGTATTCCTCTCCATCTGCCATCGGTACTGGTGGGGGAAGCGGAGGCGGAGGAAGCCATCTACCGCCTGCGCTCCAGTTACGCTGATTACCGCACCAAGGAAGGGCAGCAAGCGGCGATCGGGGATGCGGTCTTCCTGAAATGGCGCCTTGAAGGGAATGGGGACTGGCGCAACGACTTTTTCGAGCTAGGCTTGGAGCAAGTTCTACCAGGCTTTGACGAGCAGCTCGTCGGTCTATCTGCCGGCGAGGAGAAAACCTTCCAATTGATTGCCCGCGAGCAGCCTGTATCCTTCCAAGTGGAGGTAGTGGAGGTCAAAGAGAAGCTCTTGCCGGCAGAGGATGAGGCGTTCGCCGGCCATTTCGGCTTGCAGACAATGGAAGAAGTTCGGGCCAAGGTGGAGGGTGAGTTGAAAGAGCGAGCTGAGCGGCGTTATGAGAAGACCTTGCGCGATGAACTGTTGCAGCGCTACCTGGAGAAGATCCCCCTCGACTTCTCCGCTCACGCCCAAGAGAAGGCGCTGGAGAATTATCGGGCTTCCTATTCCGAGATGCTCAAACGAAAAGGACGTACTTTTGAACAAATGCTGTCTGAGTTGGGGATGAGCGAAGCTGAGTGGACGGAAGCCATCGGACGAAAGACCGCCGTGGAGCTCTTGCAAGAGCAGATCGTCCTGGCTGAGATTGCCCGTCGGCATCAGGTGGACGTCAGCAAAGAGGAAATCGAAGCTGAGCAGGCTGTACACCGGCACAGGGACGAGGAAAACGCCTATGCAACGCTGCGCCGCATCAAATCCATCGACCTGTTGGTGGCTGAGTGGAAAGCTGCCACTTCCTCACTGAAGCAAGACGACCCGGAGAGTTACGGAGATGAACAGTAAAGAAGGAGGCTTCTCGTGGTGATCCCTTGGGTGGAAGTGCAGACACCGCGCGGAGAGCGATCGTACGATATCTATTCGCGCCTGTTGCGGGACCGCATCGTTTTTCTGGGCGGGCCGATCATGGACGAGGTGGCCAACAATATCATCGCCCAACTTCTCTTGTTGGAGGCGGAGGATAGCAGCAAGAACATTTTTCTCTACATCAACAGTCCGGGCGGAGTGGTCTCGGCCGGTTTGGCCATCTATGACACCATGCAATACCTGAGCTCTCCCATCAATACCATCTGCATCGGCCTGGGGGCGAGTATGGGGGCTTTGCTGCTGGCTGCCGGGACACCCGGCAAGCGAATGGCTTTACCCTACTCGCGGATCCTCATCCACCAGCCTTTATTGGGCGGTCAGGGGATCTCCGGCGCCGCCAAAGACATCGAAATCGAGGCCCGCGAGATCCTCGAAACCAAGCGAATCCTCAACCAGATTCTGGCTGCCCATACCGGCCAGCCCTTGGAGAAAATCGAGAAGGACACAGAGCGCAATTACTATATGTCTGCCGATGACGCCAAGAACTATGGCTTGGTGGACCAGGTCATCCGCAAGCTTCCCTAGGAGATGGACCGTCTTGCCGATCCAGGAAATGGGCGAATGAACCGGCTTTCCTACGGGTTGGCACTCGTGACCAAAGAGTGCTAATATCCTGGAAAGAATGGAGGCAAGACAATCGTGTCACACCAAGATGCCATAAATACATGGGAATCGCTTAGCGAAGCGCCGCTTCTCCCGCTGCGCAATGTCGTAGTCTTCCCATCCATGGTTATTCCCCTGGTGGTGGGGAGGGAGAAATCCACCAAGTCTCTGGAAGAGGCGGTGCAGCGAGACCGTTTGGTCGTGCTGGCCACACAGAGAGATGAATCGACGGATGATCCGGCGCCGGAGGAGATTTACGATATGGGTGTCGGGGCTGAGATCCTTCGCTTGCTGAAATTGCCGGACGGTACGTTCTCGGTCGTGGTGGAGGGTGTCTGTCGGGTTAAGATCGAGCGATACCTGCAGAACACCCCTTCCTACCGGGCGCAAATCCATGTCCAGCATGAGACGATGGAGCCCAGCCGCGATCTGGACGCTCTCAAGCGGATGGTGACTGAGCAATTCGAGAGTTATGCCCAGCTATCGCGCCGTGTTTCCTCGGACACCGTCGTTACGGTGATGAATATGGAAGACC
Source organism: uncultured bacterium (assembly GCA_964464245.1). Classification (GTDB taxonomy): domain Bacteria; phylum Caldisericota; class JANLFM01; order JANLFM01; family JANLFM01; genus JAPLHV01. The sequence continues at coordinate 5,209 of CAYXFH010000110.1, read as the reverse complement.
CGCGCACCCTTACCGACACGGTGGCGGCCAATCTGGTGTTGCCCATCCCGGTCAAGCAGGAACTGTTGGAGATTACCGACATTACCCGGCGCATGCAGCGCTTAGCTGAGCTCCTCTCCAAGGAGTTGGAGGTGTTGGAGCTGGCCAAGAAGTTGGAGGACCGCGTCAAGGAGTCGGTTGAGAAGAACCAGAAAGAGTACTTTCTGCGCGAGCAGATGAAAGCCATTCAACAAGAACTGGGCGAGAAAGACGAGAAGCTGCAAGAGATCGAGGTTTACCGAGCCAAGATGGAGAAAGCCAACCTGCCGGAGGCGGCGAAAGTAAAAGTTGAGGAAGAGCTGGCCCGGTTGGAGAAGATGCCGCCGATGGTGGCTGAATCCACCGTCGTGAGAACTTACCTGGACTGGGTATTAGATCTTCCCTGGAGCGCGGAGACAGCCGATATACTGGACTTGAAGGAAGCCGATGCGATCCTGGAGGCGGACCATTATGGCCTGAGAGACCCCAAGCAGCGCATCCTGGAGTTCCTCGCCGTACGCCACCTGACGACGAAGATGAAAAGCCCGATCATCTGCTTCGTCGGCCCACCCGGCGTGGGGAAGACCTCCTTGGGCAAGTCCATAGCCCGCTCCATGGGGCGCAATTTCGTCCGCATCTCTCTGGGCGGGGTGCGCGATGAGGCTGAGATCCGCGGCCATCGCCGCACCTATGTCGGAGCTCTGCCCGGCCGCATCATCCAAGGGATGAAGACCGCTGCCAGCAAGAACCCGGTTTTTCTCCTCGATGAGATCGACAAGCTAGGCACCGATTTCCGCGGCGATCCTTCCGCCGCCTTGCTGGAAGCCCTTGACCCGGAGCAAAATCACGCCTTCTCGGACCATTATATCGAGGTCCCCTTTGATCTTTCCAAGGTGCTCTTCATCACCACCGCCAACATGTTGCACACCATTCCTCCAGCTCTCCTCGACCGCATGGAAGTGCTGCAATTGCCCGGTTACACCGAGGATGAGAAGGCCAAGATCGCCGAAAAATTCCTGGTTCCGAAACAATTGATAGCTCACGGCTTGACCAAGGGTGACTTGCGCATTACCGAGGGCGCCCTGCTGCGCATGATCCGCGAGTACACGCGAGAGGCTGGGGTACGCAACCTGGAGCGGGAGATCGCCAACATCTTCCGCAAAGTAGCCCGCGAGAAAGTGGAAAAACCTGACTTCAGCATGGTCCGGATCACTCCTGTGAACATCACGCGTTACCTAGATATGCCCCGCTTTCACCACGGCGAGAAGGAGAAGAAGGACGAGGTCGGTGTCACAACCGGCATCTCTGTTTCGGAGTACGGCGGCGACATCATGCACATCGAAGTGGCGATCGTCCCCGGAAAGGGAGAACTCAGTCTTACCGGTCAACTTGGCGATGTCATGAAAGAGTCGGCCCGGGCAGGAATCACTTACGTGCGCGGCCGCAGCAAAGACCTAGAATTGGAGGACGGGTGGTTCTCCAAATATGATGTGCACATACATGTCCCCGAAGGCGCTGTGCCAAAGGAAGGCCCCTCGGCTGGGATCGCCATGGCCACCGCCTTGGTTTCCGCCCTCTCCGGAAAGCCGGTGCGACGAGAGGTGGCGATGACCGGGGAGATCACCCTGCGTGGCCGGGTATTGCCCATCGGCGGAGTCAAAGAGAAAGCCTTGGCTGCTCACCGAGCCGGTATCAAGACTATGCTTCTACCCAAGGAAAACGAGAAAGACCTAGAGAAAATCCCGCCCCAGATCAAGAAAGAGCTGCGCTTCATTCTAGTGGAGCATATGGACCAGGTGTTGGAGGAGGCGTTCGCCCACCAGCCCTAAGGAGCCTGTATCCCGCGTAGGGGCGACGCACGCGTCGCCCCTACATTATACTGAGATCAAACCAAGTCTCCTGTGAGGCAAAGACGCCTTTGTTCCGGTAAGATAGGCGGCATCATGAAGACCGCCTATGCCGATTTAAAGAAAACATATCTGTTGGCAGCGTTCGCCGGCGCTGTGGCCGGCGCGCTGAGCTCGCCCCTGGTTCCGCTGCTGGAGTCGATCCCTGCTGGGATTCTGTTCTTACTCCTCTTTCTTGGCCTCCCTTGGTTGCTGAAAAAAGGCTTCACCGCCCCCCGGGCGATGCGGGCAGGGATGCTCCTGGGCTTCTGCTTCGGACTCGGTCAAACTCTTCTACTCTTCCTGATCAATCGAGAGAGCAAAGTCTTTACCGGCTTCTTCATCTTCGACCGCGGTTTCGTTCTCGCCACCTATGCAACTCTTGGTGGGATACTGGCCGTTTTCCTGCATTGCTTGATTCAGCGGCAAGCCCTCTTCGCGACTCTCTTCTTTTTGGAGGCCGTGATTTTAGAGCTGATCACCCTTCACTATTTCTGGTTGCGCCACTGGGTCTTGTTGCCGGCTCGGCCATACGCCCTCCCCTTCGCTGCGGCGGTTGGATTGATCCTCTTCTTTTTGCTTTACCGCCTCTATTACTTTAGAATGCTTGGCATTCATTACCCCATCCGAAGGAGGAATCAGGCATGAGCCCAGAAGAGGCCATTCAGCAACCCCCACCTCAAGCTATCGCTGCCTTGATTGCAGACCGGCTTGTCGACATAGATCAAGCGCTGGGGAAAAGCAACATCACTTGGGTGACTGCGGACACTCCGGCGGGGTTGGAAGTCCTCCGCCACTCCACCTCCCATCTGATGGCGCAGGCTGTTCTTGACCTGTACCCGAAGGCCAAGCTGGCCATCGGACCAGCCATCGCCGATGGATTCTACTACGATTTTGATCTGCCGCGGCCGCTCTCCGCTCCTGATCTCCCGCGGATCGAAGAGCGCATGCGCCAGTTGGCCGAGGAGAACAGCCCTTTCGAACGTCGGGAGCTCTCGCGTGAGGAAGCCCTGGTCTGGTTTGCCGACCACAATCAGGACTACAAGGTGGAGTTGATCAACGATCTGTCGTTGGACGAATTGATCAGCCTCTACCAGAACGGCTCTTTCGTCGATCTCTGCCGGGGGCCTCATGCTCCCTCCACCGGTTCCTTGAAGCATTTCAAGTTGCTCTCCGTGGCCGGCGCCTATTGGCGGGGAGACGAGCATAAGGCGATGTTGCAACGCATTTACGGCACGGCCTTCGCCAGCGAGGAAGCCCTCAAGGAGCATCTTTGGAAGTTGGAAGAGGCGGCCAAGCGCGACCATCGTCGGCTGGGCAAAGAGATGGATATCTTCTCCACCCACCCGGCCATCGGAGCCGGCCTGATCCTCTGGCACCCGGCCGGCTCGATCGTCCGCCACGAGATCGAGAACTTCTGGACCGAACAGCACCTCAAGAGTGGCTATCAGATGGTTTATACTCCGCACATCGCTTCTGAAGAGATCTATAAGATCTCCGGTCACCTGGAGGCCTACGGCGAGATGATGTACGCCCCGATGGACATTGACAGCCAGCCTTACCGGGTCAAGCCGATGAACTGCCCCGCGCACATCTGCATCTTCCAGAGCGCTACGCGCAGCTACCGCGATTTACCGATCCGCTATGCCGAGCTAGGGACAGTCTACCGTTACGAGCGCTCCGGTGTCCTGCATGGGCTGTTGCGGGTGCGCGGTTTTACTCAGGATGATGCCCATGTCTTTTGCCGCCCGGAGCAGTTGAAGGATGAGGTCCATCAGGTTCTTGACCTCACCGAGTTCATGATGAAGACCTTCGGTTACCGCTATCAGGCTTTCCTCGCCACTCGCCCGGCGAGGTCTATCGGTTCGCAAGAGGAGTGGACCTTCGCCACCGATACTCTGCGGCAAGCCTTGCAGGAACGGGGAATGGACTACCAGCTAGACGAGGGTGGCGGCGCTTTCTATGCGCCGAAGATCGACATCAAGCTATGGGACGCTCTGGGCCGCAGTTGGCAAGGCCCCACCTGCCAGGTCGACTTGAACCTGCCGGTCCGTTTCTCCATCACCTACATGGGCGAGGACGGTCGCGAGCATCGCTGCGTGATGATTCACCGTACTGTGCTGGGAAGCATGGAGCGTTTCATCGGCGGCTTGCTGGAGCACTATGGCGGCAATTTCCCCCTTTGGCTGGCGCCCCGTCAGGCGGTGGTAATCCCGATCACCAGCCGCCACCAGCCCTACGCTCAACATGTAGCCGACGCCTTGCGCGAGGTCGGGATGCGAGTGGAGGTCGACGCCCGTTCCGAGAAGATGAACGCTAAGATCCGCGACGCAGAGATGCAACGGATCCCCTTCGCCTTGATCGTGGGCGACCGGGAAGCAGAAGCAGAAGCGGTCTCGGTGCGCCGCAAGGGGAAAGGCGACCTGGGTTCCCAACCACTCGTCAGCTTGGTTGCGGCGATGCGCGAAGAAGTTGTCAGCCGCAGCCTAAGCTAAAAGAGCAGTGGTTAAGTAGATAAGTAGTTAAGTGGTCAAGTAGGCAAGCAAGATAGCTGATCAATGAGAATTACTCAACCACTTGATTACTCAACCACTCAACCACTGAATTACTCAACCACTGAATTACTCGACCACTGAATTACTTCTGTACATTGGTGAGATCGGTTGGTTGACGGGATCGAGGCTTTCTGCTTATGATTAAGGAGCGCTTGTGGGTTGCGCCACGAGCTGAAGAAGAGGCCGCCGGCTTCTCACCCTGTAGCGCCTGAGGGCTGCTCTCCGGGTTCAAGCAATAGAATGTGCGTGATGGCATGAGGCGGCGCCGAAATAGGTGGCCGCCTTTTCTGCTGGAAAGGAGTGTAAAGCTGACATTGAGAATAGATCAGGAGGTAACGTCCCATCAGTAAGGACTTGCGCGTAAATGAGCAGATCAGGGCCCGGGAGGTACGATTGATTGGTGCTGACGGGGCACAGCTAGGGATATTGTCGATCTACGAGGCACTTCGCAAAGCGGAAGAGCTGAACCTGGATCTGGTGGAGGTGTCCTCCGCCTCCCGACCACCGGTCTGCCGGCTGATGAACTTCGGAAAGTTCAAGTTCGAAAAAGCCAAGAAAGATCGTGAGGCGCGTAAGAACCAGAAAGGCGATATCAAGGAGATCAAGATCTCCCGTGCCGGCATCAGCGAGCACGACCTGCAGACAAAGATCAACCACTTGATCGACTTCCTTGAACACGGGGACAAGGCCAAGGTAATCGTGGAGTTTCGCGGGCGGGAACAACTTCATCGCAACAAGGGATTCGACATC
>CAYXFH010000109.1:0-15530 GCA_964464245.1 uncultured bacterium | reverse complement strand
TGGCGCGGAGGGATTGAACAGCCGCATCCAGTATCTCATCTCTTGTGCTCGAGGCTGCCGTCGTTTCGAGAGTCTGAGCACTGTCATCCTCTTCTTCCTCCGGAAGCTGTAGCTCAACCACACAGAAATGCTCATAGCACCAGTAATTAAGTAACTACTTAACTACTAAACCACTTAGCTACTGACCCACTGACCTACACTACGCATTCTTAATGACGATATTCTGGATCACGTCGGCCACGTCCTCACACTTATCCAACGCCTCCTCCAGCATGTCATAAATCTCCTTCAATTTCAGGATCTCCAACGGGTTTCCCTTGCTGTCGGCGAAGAGCAGAGCGATGGCTTTGCGATAGGTGTCATCTCCCTCATTCTCCAGACTATGCACCTCGATCCAATAGGGGGCCAGTTTCTGAAAATGAGGCAGCAGATCGACCGCCTGCTTCAGTACCTTGACGGCCCTCAATAGCGTCTCGGTCATGGCGATCATCGCTGCATTGGGCTTTTGCAGCGAGTACAGCACGACGCTGTCGGCGACCGCCTCGGTAAAATCCACCACGTCGTCCATCGAGGCGGCCAGGGCGTAGATGTCCTCCCGATCGATGGGGGTGACGAAACTTTGGTTGACTAGGCGATTCACCTCATGGCCGAGGGTGTCGCACTCATGCTCGATCTCCTTGATGCGGCGGGACTTCTCGACTACCGAAGTGAAGTCCACCATCAGGTCCAGCAAGAGCTCCACGGCGCGAACGGCTTTGGTCATGGTGGCTGAAAAAAGGTCGAAGAACTTCGTGTCACGGGGAAAAAGGTTCAGCTTCATTATGGAGAATCTAGCTTAAAGCGAGGCCAGCGACAAGGGGGAGCGTGACGGAAGGGTCGCCTCCCATGGTCAGTTCCGAGGCGGAGGCGTTTGGGTGGGAGAGGACGCCTTGCCGGGGGCTAACTTGTTGATCTTGAAGAGGGTACGGAAAAAAGCCATTGTTCCTGCTTGGAATGCCGAGATTTGGGCCAAAGGCTCCACCACCGCCTGGGCTGTCCGGCGCGTGGTCTCCTCCACTTTCCGAGCCTGTTCCGACAGGTTCCCCAAGGCTTGGCCGGCCGCCCTCTGCGCTTTCCGGGTGAAAACGAAGAGGGCATAGAGCGCCACCGCCAAGCCGAGTAGGAAGAAAAGGGCCAGCACTGCCAAAATGATCAGGGCGATGTCGCGCCAGAGGTGCAGGTCCACCTTATCCCTCCAGCTTGCCTAAGATCTCTTCGCGGGTGGCCTGCGCGGCTTTCTGCGCCTCTTCCCATGCTTCCCGCACGCGCTCTTCGGCCAAGATGCGGAAATCCTCCCCTTTCATCGGGGCGTAAAGGAGGCCGATCACGCCTCCCAGCAGCCCGCCCAGGAGAAACCCCAACCAGAATTTTTTCATGCCTACCTCCTCAAAAAGCCGCGAATGATCCCCCACACCAAGCTGACTTGGCCCCAGGTGCGGCCGATACGGGTCAGTGGGAGCAAGGTGGAGAGGAACTGCTGCATCGGCTCGGCCATACTCTGGAAAGCCGCTGCCATCCCGCGCACGCTCTCCATCGTCGCTTTCCCGTTCGCCAAGATGGGCCGCAGGTCCGCGCGCAGGTGACGTAGAAGGGAGAGGACAGCCAGAAAAAGAGCTACCATCAGCCCGAGTGAGATCAGGCTGACCGCCGCCAGAATGATAATTGCAACATCTCGAAAATCTCCTAGCATCGCCTCACCTGCCTTCGCTTGGATAACTCTTCTATAGCACAGCTTTGACCGTTCCGCTAGACTTGTTCGAGTAAATCAAGTTTTACAAGGAAAATCGATGAACATTCTGATTACGGGAACCACATCTGGAATTGGGTTGACGACCGCCCTGCATCTGATCGCCCGAGGCCACCGCGTGGTCGGCGCCGGCCGTCACCCCGAGACCGTCCCACGGGAGGAACTGAAACGGCGCGTCCTGGCCGATCATACCCGCTACCGCCTGGCCGATGGGGGGAGAAAAGCGGCGCCCATCGGTTCCTGCCTTCCCCCACCCTTGCAGGATCTGGATGGCCTGCTCGCCAAGTTACACATTGTCTCCATGGCAATGGACAACGTTCCTGCCGTGAAAAAAGGGGTGGAGGACGCTTTGGCCCTCTTGGATGGCCGGATCGATGTGCTTCACTCCAATGCCGGAATGGGGATCTTCGGGGCTGTTGAGGAAGTTGACGAAGATTTGCTCCGCCGCCAGTTCGAAGCCAACGTCTTCGGGCCACAGCGCCTTCTCCAGCAGATCCTCCCACTGATGCGGGCACAGCGGTCCGGCAAGATCCTCTTCACCAGCTCGATCGGCGGCCTTTTCGGAATCCCCTTCCAAAGCCACTATTCCGCCAGCAAAAGCGCTCTCGAGCGAATCGCTGAGGGGCTGGCCAACGAGGTAAAACCCTTTGGCATCCAGGTGGCGGTAATCGAGCCGGGCGACATCAACACCGCCTTTAACCGGACTACTGCCGAAGCGGTTACCGATCTGCGGAAGGCCGCAGGCAGCGCCGACTTGACGCAATTGCTGGAGGCCTTCCCGCTCCCCACTGCTTCTCCCTACTGGAAGCGAGCCGGCAATACCTGGAATTACATCATCCGCACCCTCCCGCTGAAGCCCTCCCCTTCCACTGTAGCCCGCCTGGTGGTGCGCCTGGTGGAAGCAAAGCATTTGCACGGCTTCCGTTACACAGCCGGGGAGTGGAGCCAGCGCGTCCTTCCCTTCGCGCGTCGTCTCCTCCCTGATAAGGTTGCTGAAAGCGTGATCAGCGCCATCTACGAGCTGAATAAACGGTGACCCGCGTCGCTCTCCTCTTGAAGGGGGACTTCTACGAGACGCCTGCCGACTTGAAGCGGGAAGGGCAGCAGGTGCGCACTGCCCAGGCCGTCTCCCGCGCCTTGGAGAACTTGGGGATGGAACCTTTCTACCTTCCCCTTTCCCCGCCGCGCTTCGCTCCCCTGCAGAACATACAAGCGGACCTGATCTTCAACCTCTATGCATCCACCGGACAAGAGCAAGCGTTGGTCAGCTCTCTCTTGGAACTGACGGGGCTCCCCTATACCGGCTCCTCCCCGTTGGGTCACTTCCTGGCCCTGCACAAGCCCTGGGCGAAGAACATCTGGCGAGATTGGGATCTGCCGACACCGGCCTCCTTCGAGCACGGCGACCCTAAAACAGATGACTTCCCCTTGATCGTCAAACCGGACCGGGGCGGTTCGGGGGAAGGGGTCTATTCCTCTTGCCTGGTCTACAACAAGAGCCAATTGCAGGAGCAGTTGACCTGGATGGCGTCCTTCTCGCCGCTCTTGGTAGAGCGTTTCATCGCCGGCCGCGAGCTGACAGTGGGCATCTTGGGAGACCCGCCACGAGCCCTCCCCCCCCTGGAGATCACCTTCGACCGTCTCCCTCCGGAGCTTCCCCCCATCCTCTCCTACGAGGCCAAGACGCGCTTCGATGAACTGGTGGGGGTAAAGCGCGCCTCCCTCTCTTCCGAGTTGGAGGGCGAGGTGAGGCGAATCAGCGAGAGCGCTTTTCAGGCCCTCAACCTGCGCCACTACGCCCGCATTGATCTTCGTCTGGACGAGGAGGGTCATCCCTGGCTGTTGGAGGCTAACAGCCTGCCGGGATTGGACCCGGATTACTCTGACTTCCCTCGCGCCGCCAAGTTGGCCGGCCTCTCCTACCATCAGCTAATCGGGGAGTTGGTCCGGTTGGCCTTGGAGAAACCACGATGAAGCAACTGGCCGCCTTGGAGACGCGCACCGATGGACGAACCATGGTCCATGCCCTCACCCTGCCCGGCTGTTTTGTTCGCGGGGCTGACCGCGAGACAGCGCTAGTCGCCTTTCCCAAAGAGATCAAAGCTTTCCTGGGCTGGTTGGAGCAGAAGGGGATCCATCCCGAGAACACTGCCTGGGAGTGGGAACTGGTGGAGGAACAGCAGGAGGTAGCCCCTTTCGAATCGGGGGACGATGCAGCCCTTTTCCAACTGGACCTCCTCCCCCCGGAGGATGCTGAGCTGGAATCCTATCTGCGCGTCTCTCAGGCAGCCCGGGAAGACTTGCTGGCCTTGACCGTCCCCCTCTCTCTTGAAGAGCGGAAGGCCCCTCGCGCTGGAACACGGACCATCGAGGGAATCCTTTGGCACATCGCCCAGGCGGAGGAGTGGTACATCTCCCGTTTGGGCGTTATCCCCGAGCTGCACGCCTTCGACGCTTTCCCCGGGACCTTGTTCGAATACCTGGCTGCTGTGCGCAGCCTGGCGCAAACCCGCTTCCGCTCCCTGACCTCGTTGGAGCGAGCTACCATCTACCGCTTCCCCGAGTACACCAGCCACCCCGACGAACCGTGGAACCTGCGCAAAGCTGTACGGCGGATGATCGAACACGAGCGAGAGCACACCGCCAACATCCGGCGTATCCTGTAATAAAAAGGGGACAGATTTATTTTTTTCTTTTCTCGGTCTTCCCAGCCCTCGAGATTCCACCCGTCTTTTCGATTTCTTCTCCATGAATTGGGGACAAGGGGGGGACGGCTGCGCCTTGCACTGCCGCAGGCGAGCCAGGCGGCTGAAACATTCCTGTTGATCGGGGGGAGTTCGTCTTCTCGCTTGTGGGAACCGTGATGGCATCCTCTTCTTGGTCGTTATGTAGGACGGGTTTGAAACCCGCCCCTACGGCAAAGAGAGAGTCTAAAGATGCTGGCTGGGGGAATGGTTTGAGGAGATATTCAGGGAGTTGTGCGACAGGCTGACATAATGCATGTTGTACAATACTGCGTTATGTCCCAAATTTTTCCGAATTATTCAAGCTATTCTGTGTGGGGCGTCACCAGACCGTTCTGGATGGCGTAACGCACCAGGCTCACCACCTCATGAAAGCCCAACCGCTTCATCAGTAGCATGCGGTGGGTATCTGCTGTGCTGACGGCGATGTTCAGGATTTCGGCGATCTCCCGCGTGCTGTAACCCTCGGTAATTAACTGTAACACCTGGCGCTGGGCGGGTGTCAGGGATGGGGAACCTTGGTCGGCTCGCATCCGTGCCAGGTTTTCCTCCACCACCGCACGCGAGATAGACGGCGGGAGATACGTTCTACCCGCACTAACCTCGCGTAACGCTTGCTCCAGCTCACCGCTGGCAGCATCCTTCAACAAGTAGCCATCCGCCCCGGACTGCAGGGCGCGGCAGACATATTCCTCGTTGGCGTGCATGGAGAGGATCAGCACGCGCACCTTTCGCGATTTCTGCTTGATCCGTTGCGTCGCCTCCAGGCCGTTCAGTCGAGGCATAGAAATGTCCATCAGGACCACGCGGGGGTGAAAGCGCCTGACGCATTCCACGGCCTCCTCCCCATCGGCTGCTTCAGCCAGCACCAACACGTCCGGGACTTTCTCCAGGAGAGATCTCAGTCCAGCCCGGAAGAGAGTGTGGTCATCGGCCAAGATCACCCCGATCGGTCCCTTCATCCCTTACCCTTCCTTCAGTTCCCCTTGCCTAGGGGGAAGACAGCCCGCACCTCGGCGCCGTGGCCTGGGCTGGTTTGGATGGTCAGCTTTCCTTGCACCAGCAACACCCGCTCCTGCATCCCCACCAAGCCAAGGCTCTCCCCCTTCATACCGGCTTCCATGGCATGCTCCAGGTCGAAGCCGCATCCGTCGTCACGCACGCACAAGAGGAGGGAATCGCCTCGCTGACTTACCGTGACCACCACCTCCCGGGCGCCGGCATGGCGGACGACATTGGTCAATGCCTCTTGGGCGACTCGGAAGCAAACCGTCTCTAGCTCGCCGGGGAGAAGGAGTTCGCCGGGCTCAGCCAAGAATTGGGCCTTGAATCCGGTACGGCGAGCCAAGCGATCCAAACTGCCGCGCAGGCACTCAACCAAGCCCAGGTCGTCGAGGGCAGTGGGACGCAACTCCAGAGAGAGGCTGCGCACCTTCTCAATGGCTTGGTCGATGGTGTCGACGCTCTCTTTCAAGAGGACACGCTCTTCCTCCTGCTGTTCTTGCACTGGGAGGTTCTGCAGGGTCAGCTTCACCGCCGAAAGAGCCTGCCCGATCTGGTCGTGCAGCTCGCGGGCGATGACCCGCCGCTCCCCTTCCTGGGCTTCCAGCAGGCGTCGGGGAATCGAACGCATCTGTTCTTCGGCCCTTTTGCGGTCGCTGATGTCGCGCGCAATGCCTAGAAAAGCGCGTGGGGCGCCGAGAGTGTTGCGAATCAAGGAGAGTTTCAGCTCGCCGGGCAGGGTGGAGCCGTTCACCCGAGCCAGTGTGACTTCAAGTGTGGCAGATTGGCCACTAGCCAATACACGCAGGGATTCTTGGTGGATGCGGACATTCTCTTCTGGAATGACCAGCTCCCCAACCGGCAACCCCATCATAGCGTGGGGTGTCGCATACCCGTGCAGCGCGGCGGCCTGCTGATTAGCCAGCAGGATCTCACCGTTCAACCCCACCAGAACGATTGCATCAGGCGACGACTCCAGGATGGTGCGGGCTTGTTCCTCGCTCTCGCGCAAGGCCTGCTCGGATCGGGTCCGGGAAGTGACGTCTTCGATCATAGTGATCACCTGGGAGACCTGGCCCCCCTCCATGATGGGAATCTTCTTCACCCGAAAGATCCCCTCCCGCTCTCCTCGCCGCAAATGAGTCAGGCTCTCCAGCGCTTGGCTGCTTCTGAACACCCACTCGTATTCCTGGCGCTGCACCTCCCCACCGAAGGGGATGACGCTCGGCGCCTCCCGCTCCAGGATCTCCACATCCGTGAAGGCAGATTCCCGTTCCCCACGCCACTCCCGCTGCATGCGCCGGAAGGCGCTATTGGCAAGGAGGATGCGCAGATCGGGGCCGACCACGTGGAGAGGATCGTCGATCCCCTCGATGGTGGCATGATACTGAACTTCCGACCGTACCAACGATTCGTGGCTGCGCCGGCGCATGATGGCGCCGGCCACCATTCCGCCGATGATGCGCAGCAAGGTGGCCGTCTCGGGGCTCCACTCCCTCTCCCGGCTGTATTGATTGAGCCCGATCCAACCGAAGAGAGAACCCCCGAAGAGGATCGGGACAGCCAATGCCGAGTGAATCCCCAAGTAGTCCAGGAGGCGCTGTTCTACCTCCGCTTCCGGTGGCAATTCGGCAACATTGGGAATCTCGATCGCCTCGCGCCGTCTCAGCTTCTCCGCCACCCAAGGGATCTCATCCACCTCGATGCGGGGAAGCAGCTCGCTGCTGCGACCGGGGGGACCGGAGAAGTATTGGGAGGCCTGGAGGAAGTAGCGCGAGTCTGCGGACAACAACCGGATGAATGCGCTCTCCGCCTGGCAGAACTCACGCAATTGGGTCAGAGCGTCCTGCACCCCTTGATCCACCCCCTCCGGAGGCAAGTTCAGGAAATGGCTGGAGATCTGGGCGATCAGGCGATCTCCCCCCGCGCATTGGCGAAGCTGCGATTCACTCACCTCGCACAACTTGATAGCCCCCGGCAGGATGATAGCCCCCGGCAGGGCGCTCCGATCAATGCTGCCCTCCCTCCCCTCGGGCATCCATCCAACGGGTAGGTGGCGTAGAGAGCAAGGAAGGAAGGCGAACGCCCTTCAGCTCACTTGCCCTTGGCCTGATCGGCCACGGCCTGAGCCGCCCGGGCAATCTCCTCCAGGTCTCCCAAATAGCGGTGGCCGATGGGGTGCAAGTCTTCGCCTAAATCGTAGACCAGGGGGATCCCGGTGGGAATATTCAGCTCCACGATCTCCTCGTCCGGGATCTGGTCCAGATACTTCACTAGAGCGCGCAGGCTGTTGCCGTGGGCTACGATCAGCAAATGCTGGCCGGCTCGGATGGCGGGCACGATGGCCTGGCGCCAATACGGTAAGAAGCGAGCGACGGTGTCCTTCAGACACTCGGTGAGGGGGACTTGTTCAGGAGCCAGATCGCGGTAGCGTGAGTCGTGCCCAGGCCAACGAGGGTCGGATGGCTCCAGGGAAGGAGGTTGGATATCGTAGCTACGCCTCCATAATTTCACCTGCGCTTCCCCGTAGCGGGTCGCCGTCTCTGCCTTGTTCAACCCCTGCAAGGCGCCGTAGTGGCGTTCATTCAATTCCCAGCCGCGCACCACAGGGATCCACATCAAGTCCATCTCGTCCAGCACCAGCCAAAGGGTGCGGATGGCTCGCTTCAACACTGAAGTGTAGGCCAGGTCAAAGGCGAAACCGGCCTCGCGCAACACTTGCCCGCTGCGCGTGGCTTCCTCAATGCCCAGTGGGGAGAGATCCACATCGGTCCATCCAGTGAAGCGATTTTCCTTATTCCACACGCTCTCCCCGTGCCGTAACAGTACGATCTGGTACATATCATTCCTCCAATCGAGAGAAGATAGTCCGCGGCAGCTTGATAGCCCCCGGCAGGGTGATACTGGCCTCATGGAGCCAGACCAGCTCATGCTTGTCAAGGAAAGAAAGCATTTAGCCCCCGGCAGCTTGATAGCCCCCGGCAGGGTGTCATGGGAATGGTTGGGGAAGCCCCGGAGTGGGGGTGGTCCAGCCCACTGCCTTCAAGGCGTGGGACAAGAGCGGGGGGCGGGAGTTGCCATTGTGTCCATCCGAGGCGATTATCGAAAGCCAACCGCGGCGCAGATACTCATAGGCGGACCGTTCCGCCTTATGGCCATAGTGGCCGAGAAAGCTGCCGGCGTTGGCCTGCAGGAGGATACCGCGCTCGGCGAACTGACGCACCAGGTGCGGTTCCCGCTGCAAGCGGGCGTTGCGTTCAGGGTGAGCAAGGATCGGTTGGATCCCGGAGACAAGCAAATCGAAGAGCACGCGTCCGGTATAGAGGGGGTAATCCACCAGGGGAAGTTCTACCAGGCAGTATCGCCCCAATCCCCCGTAGGTCAGATAAGGATGGCGCTCCAGGAAAGAGGCCAGGGCAGGGCTGATCATCAGCTCGGCGCCGGAGATCAGTGTAAGATCCGGAAGCCCAGCAGCCGGCAAAGCTTCTCTAATCATGGCAAAGGTTTCGCCGAGGCGTTCCTGGGAGGGACAGATCCCTTCCGTGCAGTGCGGCGTGCAGGCAATGGTGGTGGTGCCATCCTCCCAGGCCTGCTGTGCCAACTGAAGGGATTGCTCAAAGCTCTGAGGACCATCGTCGAGGCTGGGCAAGAGATGGCTGTGCAGGTCAATCATGGTCATTTTATCTCCATGGTCATTGCTATTATAAGCCCTCGGGCTCGTCTCGTCACCCTTGGCGCCCTTGGCGCCCTTGGAGTCAGCTCTTTACATTTAGCATTATTGCCGTGACATGACGAAATCTGGCAGTCCCTCCTCGATCAGGCGGACTCTCTCCCTTGCCATCTTTTCCCAGCCACAGTTGTCTCTTGACATCCTTCCCCTGCTTGAGCTGTACCTTGACAGTTTGTTAGGGTTCCCTAATAATTAATTTAGGATGACCGAAATCAATTCTTCCACCATCGTCACCGAACGCGCTGAAGAATACCTGGAAGCCCTCTATCACCTAGAGGAGTCCGGCCGGGCGCCTACGGTCTCTTCACTTAGCCACAGTCTTAGCATCTCCCCGCCCTCCGTCTCGGAGATGCTGCAACGCCTCGTCGAAGACGGCTATCTGAGCAGCCAGGGACGGGGCCGCTACCGCCTGAGCAAGGCGGGAAGGAACCTCGGCCAGCGCGTGGTGCGCCGCCACCGCTTGCTGGAGCGCCTCTTGGTGGACGTGCTGGAGATGGACTGGGGCCTGGCTCACGATGAGGCTTGCCGACTGGAACACGGGATGAGCCCGGAAATGGAGGAGTCGCTGGACCGTCGTCTGGGGCATCCCCAAACTTGTCCGCACGGCAATCCAATCCCGGGGGAAGGGGGCGCTGTACCGGAGAAACTGTCCACACTGGCCGAACTGGCCAAGGGGGTGAACGCAATCATCGTCCGTATCCAGGAGGAGGAACGTCATCTCCTACGCTACCTGGCTTCCCTGGGAATCCTCCCGGGTGCTCGCGTGGAAGTGCTGGAGGTGGGCCCTTTCAGCGCCACGCGGCTGATCTCGGTAGAAGGGTGCCGCTATTCTCTGGGGGAAGATCTCTTGCGCAAGATCGCCGTGCGGATCGATCCCTTGCACCTGCCCATCGAGGGATGAAAGGCGTTCCTGCGCACAAGGGGGGAAGCTTGCCTCGGGTGGCCTTGGTGGGAAACCCTAACACCGGTAAATCGCTCCTCTTCAACTGCTTGAGCGGCGCCTGCGTGGAGTCCTCCAATCTGCCTGGGGTGACCGCGGAAGTGACCCGTCGCACTGTCCAGGAGCAGGGGTTGCGCTACCAACTGATCGACCTGCCTGGCGTCTACGGTCTGGAGACCCTCTCCCCTGATCAGGCGTTGACCTGGGAAGAGCTGCGCAGAGAGGCCCCTGATCTAGTGGTAGCCGTCCTGGATGCCACCCATTTGCCGCGCAATCTCTCCCTTCTCCTGGCCTTGATGGCGCTTGACCTGCCCCTCCTGGTGGCAGGGACATTCGGAGATGTGGCCCTGGAGGAGGGAGAACCGGTCGATTGGGAGAAGCTGGCCCGCATCCTGGAAGTGCCCATCGTGCCGGTCGTCCCGCCGAAGGGGTGGGGTGTGCCCGAGCTGCGCCGCGAGATCCTGCGCCTCCTACAGCACCAGCTCCCGCGGCGCTATCCCCTCCCCTTCCCCCGCCCGATGCGTGGGTTATTCGCCCAATTGGAACGGATCGCCGAGGAGGCCGGCCTTCCCCCGCGGCGCAGCGCCGCACTGCTGCTGATGGGAAACCCGCCGCTTAATGAGGTAGTGCCGGATCCAGGCGCCCGTGAGCGAGCCGAAGGGGCGATGGCCGCGTTCCGCCGAGAGAGCCGCATCTCGGATCTCCCCTTGGCGCTCCTCACCTTCTGGCACTCGCTGGCTCGGGTTATCGCCCAGGCTGCGCAGAAACCGCACCGCCATCTGCCGCGTAAGCTGGAACAGATCCTCACCGCTCCCCTCTCCGGGACGATCTGCGCTCTGGCTTTGCTGTTGTTGATCTTTGCCGCCCTCTATGTGGTGGGAGGGTGGTTGGCTGGGGGATTGACCTTTCTCTGGCAAAGCAGCGTCTCCCCTCTCCTGCAGGGAGCGGTCCATGGTCTGTTGGGGCAAACGGCCTGGGCTCGCGTTGTTTTGTGGGGAATCGACGACGGGGTGCTGGCCGCACTCACCGTAGGCGTCCCCTATATCCTGGTCTTCTACCTGATCCTCGGGTTCCTGGAGGATTCCGGCTACCTGGCTGTGCTTTCTTTCCTGGGAGAGCGCCTGACCCGCCTCTTCGGCTTGCCGGGGCGCGCCCTGATCAGCTTGGTGGCGGGAGCAGGATGCAACGTGCCGGCTATCACCGGCGCCCGTACCCTGCCCACCCAACGCGAGCGTACCATCACCTGCCTGCTGGTGCTGCTGGTCCCCTGCAGCGCGCGCACCGGGGTGATCCTGGGGGCCGCCGCTCCCTACCTGGGCTGGGCGGCAGGACTCTCCCTGTACGGCATTCTGCTGCTCTTGATCCTGGGCTTCGGGCTGCTGATGAACCGTCTCTTCCCTGGCCGCCCCTCGGTCATGATCGTAGAGATCCCACCCTTGCGCTGGCCGCAGGGACGCCTGGTGTGGCGGAAAACCTGGTACCGCTTCGCCGACTTCCTCACCATCGCCACCCCAATCCTGATCCTGGGCAGCTTCCTGCTGGGAACTCTCTACGAGACCGGGGCGATCTGGGCGGTCACGGCTCCCCTGCGCCCCCTGGTGGAAGGATGGATGGGTCTCCCTGCCGTCGCCGGGCTGGCGCTGCTCTTCTCCCTGCTGCGCAAGGAGATGGCCCTCCAACTGTTGTTTGTGCTGGCTATCGCCCAGTATGGAACGGGCGCCTCCAACCTGCTCCTCTTCATGAGCCCGGCACAGCTCTACGTCTTCGTCTACTTCCTGCTTGTCTCCTTCCCCTGCCTCTCCGCCTTCACTGTCCTGATCCGCGAACTCGGTTGGAAAAGGGGCCTGGCCCTCTTCGCCGTGCTTTTCGGATTTGCCATTATCAGCAGTGGCCTCCTCTATCGGATGATCGCCTAGGTTTTTCGCTTAGGTCTTTCGGGAGAGGCGACGTGTTCCGACTCTTCTGGCGAAGAAGCGACAAGGGAGAGATGGAGAAGGAAATGTGGCGCTTCTTGGCGCTTCTTGGAGTCACGCTTCTTGGGGTCAGATCTTTACATTTAGCATTTTCTCCCGTACCATAACAAGAATCATGGCCAGACCTCTCCGCATCGAATTCGAAGGCGCGGTTTATCACATCACCTCGCGGGGCAACGAACGAAAAGAGATCTACCGCGATGCACGGGACCGGACGCTGTTTCTTGCTGTTCTCCGCCAGGTGAACCAGCGATACCATTGGCTTTGTCATGCCTACTGCTTGATGGACAATCATTACCATCTGCTGATCGAAACTCCGGAGGGTAATCTATCACAGGGGATGAGGCAGTTGAACAGTCTTTACACGCAGGGATTCAACCGAAGGCACGGCCGGGTCGGTCATGTCCTCCAGGGACGCTATCGAGCCATCGTGATCGAGAAAGAGAGCCATCTGCTGGAGGTGTGCCGCTATGTGGCGCTGAATCCAGTTCGGGCCAAGGCGGTGGAGAGGCCGGAGGAATGGAATTGGAGCAGCTATGGGAGAACGGCCGGACTGGCGCCCTCCCATCCTTGTCTCGTGGTAGATTGGCTGCTGGGACAATTCGCTACGGAGCGGACCGAGGCGCAAAGGTTGTACCGAGTCTTCGTGGGCGAGGGAACCCAGCAGGCCAGCCCCTGGGGAGGAGTTCGGGAGCAGATTGTCCTGGGCGACGATGACTTTGCTGCCAGAATGCAGGCGCTGGTCGAAGATCACAAAGAAATCCCCGAGATCGCCACAAGACAGCGCTTTCTTGATCGACCCAGCCTAGAGCAGTTGCTACCCATCAATCAGGTCAAGAATAAGCCGGAGAGGGATAGAAGAATCCGCGAGGCGGTGGAGCAGTTCCTCTACAGCCAGCAGGCAGTGGCCCGGCACACCGGCCTACACTACACGACCATCAGCCGGATTATCAAGGAATGCTAAATCTAAAGATCTGACCCCAGGTTTCATCGGGAGATCCTCAGCTCGGTCTCGTCGCCGGCATGCAGACGGATCCGCGGGCCGTTGCCGCCCTCCTCTTCAATTACTGCCCTGCGACCGATAATGCTCTCCTCCAGACGAGGGATGCTGCGGATGCAGGACTCCTCCATCAATACGCTGAAGGCCACAGTGGAGTCTTCCACCCGGCAGCGGGGACCGACGCTGGTAAAAGGATCGATGGTCGAGCGCAGGATACGCGCTCCGGCGCCCACCATGCAAGGGCCGCGCAGGGTGGATTGCTGGATGATGGCCCCTTCCTCGATCATCACACGGCCCACTAGTCGACTGCTCTCGTCCACTTCGCCGCGGTTTTCAAATCGAGCAGAGGTATCCAACAGATAACGGTTGGCTTCCAGCAGGTCTTCCTTCTTGCCGGTATCCATCCACCAACCGCGGGTCTCTCTCCCTTTCACCTTGCGGCCGTGATCCACTAGCCATTGGATGGCGTCGGTGATCTCATACTCGTTGCGCCAGGAGGGGCTGATGGAGCTGACTGCCTGGAGGATAGCCGGGGAGAAGAGGTAAAGGCCAAGGACGGCCAGTTTGGAGGGGGGATCTTGAGGCTTCTCGATGAGCCTCTCGATGTTCCCTTGGAAGTCCAAAACGGCCACGCCGAAACGGCGAGGATCTTCGACTTCTTTCAGGCAGATCAGGGCGTCCAGGGATTCGTCCTGGAACTGCTGCAGGGTTGGCAGGAAATCCTCCTCCAGCAGGTTATCCCCCAAGAAGAGAAGGAAGGAATCGTCCTCTAGAAAAGAGGCGGCGATCTGAACAGCGTGAGCGATGCCGAGAGGCTGTTCCTGGGTGTAATAAGAGTAGGCGGAGCCGTAGTGATCCCGGATCTCCTGACCGGTCTCGGGGCTGACCACGAAGCCGATCTCCCGGATGCCGCAGCGTTGGATCTTTTCCACGGCGTAGTCCAGGATCGGCTTGTTGGCGATGGGGATGAGATGCTTGGGCATGGCATAGGTGAGGGGACGCAGGCGGGCGCCTTTGCCGCCGCAGAGGATCAGGGCTTTCATGGCAAAACAGAGGTGTTTTTCATATTTCTAGCTAATGGTAGCGAAAGAACCTGTGGTTGGCCAGCGAGAAGAGGTCCGCCCGGAGTGGTACAATCCGAAAGATCCCCATTGTAACGTGGATTCATGAAAAGCGAGGAACCCATGGAAAAGCCGACTATCATTATCCACCCCACCGCTGAGGTCTCCCCCCAAGCGCAGATCGGCGCCGGGGCCAGGATCTGGAACCAAGTGCAGGTGCGTGAGGGGGCGGTGCTGGGGGAGAATTGCATCCTCAGCAAAGATGTCTACATCGACAATGGCGTGCGCATCGGCTCGAGGGTGAAGATCCAGAACGGGGTCTCCGTCTACCATGGGGTCACGGTGGAGGACGACGTCTTCCTCGGTCCCCACATGGTCTTCACCAACGATATGTATCCCCGCTCTTTCAACGCTGACTGGGAGGTGTCTGAGACCCTGGTCAAACGAGGGGCCTCGATCGGCGCCGGGGCGGTAATCATCTGCGGCGCCACCCTGGGGGAATACTGCATGATCGGCTCGGGGTCGGTAGTGACCAAAGATGTGCCTCCTCATGCCCTAGTGGTTGGCAATCCTGGGCGGGTCATCGGCGGGGTGTGCTGCTGCGGACGGCCCTTGCGGTTAAGTGATCGCCTGGAGAACGTCTTTACCCGTTTTCGCTGCAGCCATTGCGGCGAAACGCTGGAACTGACCGTTGAAGTGGCAAAGGAGATCCGCAAATGAAAATCAACATCGCCGCGCCGGACATCGGCGCTGAAGAGATCGCAGCAGTAACAGCCGTCCTGCAAAGCGGCATCCTGGCTTGCGGGCCGCGCACGGCCGAGCTGGAGGCGCGCTTCGCCCAGTACGTGGGAACAAAGCACGCTGTGGGAATGAACTCCGGCACCGCTGCCCTGATGGTGGCTCTCCAGTCCCTTGGAGTGGGTCCCGGCGACGAGGTGATCACAACGCCTTTCACCTTCATCGCTTCAGCCAACTCGATCCTCTATGTGGGGGCAAAGCCGGTCTTCGTGGACATCACGGAGGCGGACTTCAACCTGGATCCCGCGTTGCTGGAGGGGGCTCTAACGCCGCGCACCAAGGCGGTGATGCCGGTCTACCTCTATGGCCAGATGGCGGAGATGGCGCCGATCGTGGACTTCTGTCAGAAGCGCGATCTCTTCCTGGTGGAGGACGCCTGCCAGGCGCACGGGGCTGCGGACCAGGGCAAGATGGCAGGCAGCTTCGGACTGGGCTGCTTCTCCTTCTACCCCACCAAGAACATGACCACCAGCGAGGGCGGAATGATCACCCTGGA
>CAYXFH010000108.1:0-13530 GCA_964464245.1 uncultured bacterium | reverse complement strand
AGGAGGTCAGTGTACTAGGGGACGATAAACTCGTAGCCCAAGCGGCGGAAGATGTCGGCCATCACCTCATAACCGAGGGTGCTGACGTGCTCGCCGTCGATACCGATGAGGCCCTTTTCGACAGGATCCTCATCGTGATTTGGGCCGTTGAAGGCCGAGTAGATGTCTGCCGTAGGGACGCCGTACTTGGCCGCGGCCTGCTCCAAGCTCTGGTTTAAGCGGGTCCAAGCAGCTTGGCATTCCTCATAGATGCCCATCTTTTTCCAGTCTGAATAGATCGGGCAATAGAAGTTCTGCGCCCGGATTAAGGTGGGCTGTCCCTTGCGCAGGGTCAGGATCTCGCTCAGTACGGCTTCCATGTCCGCCTGATAAGCGGCAAAGGCAGCGTCGGAGAAGTCCTTGCTGTGTTGGTCGCCGCTGCCGGGCCCGTTGATGATGTACCAGCCGATGCGCGGCGTGGGGTTGGCCTCGAAGGTGATCACCTCCGCTTGGGCCAGATTGGCCCGCCAGGCGGTGGAGGTCTTCACTTTCTCCAGCAGGTAGGCGCAATCCAGACCGGGGAGGGCATAGCTGATTTTCTCCACCTTGGCGCCCAGATCTGCCTCCAGGTGCTGGGCATAATAGTCGTAGAAACCCCAGGCTTCCGAATCGCCGATCACCACGTAGTGCCAGACTGTGTCCGTGGTGGTGGGCCGGATCACTACTGGGGCACTGTAAGCGATGGTGACTTGGCTTTTCTCCTGCAGCCAATCCACCTGGGCGCCCAGGGCTTCGGAGACGAAACGAAGGGGCACGAAGGTGCGGGAATCTTGGATAATGGGCGGCGCCTCCAGCTTGCTCTCCACACCGTTCACCGTCGCCGTGTCTTTGCCCACCCAGAGGCCGACCACCTTGGCCCCCAAGACAATGACGATTTCCTTGTTGGCATCGATCCAATCCACCTTGGCGCCGAGCGCCTCTGAGATGAAGCGGACCGGCACCAGCGTGCGCCCGTTCTGGATGAAAGGCGCCACATCCATCGGCTGGGTCTGCCCGTCCACGGTGATGTCTTTCTGGCCGATCCAAAGTTGGATGATAGTGTTTCCGGCCAACGCCGGAGGAACCGCCGGACCATAGGCGGGAAGACAAAGGCTGGCCAAAGCCAGAACCCCCACGACGAACCACGAAACTGCTTTCTTACAAATCACTTTTCATCTCCTCTCTCGTCTCGATTGTTGACAGTCTCCTCTACATGCGTTCCAGCGGAGGGCAGCGGAACTCCTTAATCTACCCATAGGCAAAGGACTGAAGCGGTGGCAGTGACTTGCTGTCCTGCCGCTTCTACTGCCAAGCGGAAGGCCCGCAGCCCGCCCGCTGCCGCCAGTTCAAGCGATGCCTCTTGATTTGCCTTCAAGGTTCCCTTGCCGATCTCCTCGCTCTTGGTGGAGGCGTAGAAATCGTAAAAGGCATAGAGGGCATAGGCGGCATCTTGATTCGCGCCGAAGTGAAGGGTTACCGTATCTCGGCCCACCTCGTAGATCGGCTCGGGCACGGCCTCGGTCTGGCGGTCGGAGCGGATCCAAGCAGTGAGTTCAGCGGCGGTCGGAGTGGAGGGAGTGGGGGAGTGCGGGGTGATGGTGGAGGAGGGCAACGCTAGGGTGGAGGAGGGTTTCCCCGGAGTGGGAATGGGCGGTGTGATGGTGGAAAAGGGAGTCGCCGCGCTGGAGGAGGGAGATGTGACTGTGCTGTTGGGTGGAAGAGCGGTAGCGGCGGCGCACCCGCTTCCAAGGAGGAGGAAGGCGCCGACGATCAGGAAGATGCCGGCCCGTTTCCAGATCATCGCGCCGTTCGGCTCCTTCCTCTTGCCTTCCGTTGCATCGCTTTCATCCCTTGCTTGCTACCTACATTATCACAAGGGGTAGTGTTTCTCCTCTATTCCCCCGTGTTTTTCATCGTGAATCTTTTCATCACGAGAATGCGGAAACCTAAGCAGCCAGGAAGAGCGTATGCAATCTTTTGAAGGGATGCCATCTGTCGCTGGGCGGCAGAGCGCCCACCGCTTCCTCTCCGGCCTCTTCGGCTGGAGCTTCATGGCCATGGGGGATACCTACTTGGATTTCCGCCCACCCGGAACCACGAGCGGAGGGATCTTGAAGAAGGAAACGGTTCACGCTGGCAGCTCACCGATTGTGTTGATCGAAGTCGAGGAGATCACTCTCTATTTGGAGAAGGCAGTTCTCTAGGGCGGCAAAGGAACTGTCTCCAAGGCGCCTATCCCGGGGATGGGCTGGTTCGCCCATGTCGCTGATGCCGATGGCAACCCCTTCGGGTTGGTGCAAGGCCCCTCTTGATCCCTGAGGTCAGTAAAAGGAAAGACCTGACTTCATCCAGAAGGCTGGGTTTACCAGCTCAGCAAGGGCAGCAGTGTGTCCTGGTAAGGGATCAGGGAGACGTCCAGCGGCAACCAAGTGCAACAGAAGCGCATTCCCATATCCGGCCCCTTGTGGGTCGCCACATGCACCCAGGAGGAGGGGAGGTCTCCCTTCGTCTCCAGCAAGACCACATGGTGGCGCATGGCATGATGCGGTTCCTGGTACTCACCCAAAACACCCGCCACCTTGACCTGCTTGAAGGAGAGCCCCATCTCCTCCCAGACAAGACGCAAGGCGGCATCCTGTGGGGACTCGCCGGCAACCAGCGGTCCGCGAGGCAATTGAATGCCGAAATTCGGATAGATTTCTTCGCGGAAGGTCAGTAGAAGGCCTTCCGGGTTCCGTAGGAAAACCAGTACCTGTTCAATCCAGCGCGTGTCGGGACTGGGCCAAGGGAGGCCGGCAAGCAGGTTCAGACCCACCCCTTGCCCCCTGGCCAGCTCCACCTGAAACGGTCTCCAGGAAAAGGCCAGCGTGACGCCGGGCTCCTCCGCCTGAGGGGGCGTGAGATGACGCCAACGGTCTGGCGAACCCTCCACCTCCAAGAAGAAGACGTGTCGCCACTCGTGCCAGGGTGCGGCCAAGTAGGAAGCCAATCGCCCCTTCTGGCGCAGCCTCCCATCCACCATGCCGATCTGCTGGCGGATCACCCGCCAAAGCGCCTCCTCCAGCGATTCCCCGGGCTGAACGGTCCCGGACGGCGCCAGGCGAGACGCCATCGCCAGATCGGAACGACGCATGGTCAGCAACTCTCGCTCGTCCCGATGATAGCGGCTGATGAAAACCAACACGGTTTCCCGGCCCTTCCTCCAAGCTTTGGTGAAAAGACGTTCCATCTTCAGTCGATCAGCAAAAGACCGGCCGGCTCGGGATGCTCCAAGCTGCCTCTGCTTTTCGTTCCGCGCAAACGTCGGCGGCATATTCCGTGCGCAGCAGGCTGGTAGACACCTCTGGACCGGCACTGGCTTGCAAGCAGAACTTCAGCGGCAGCGCCCAGCGGTATTCCCCCAGCATTTTGCGGAACTCGTCCACAGCGATCGTATAGGGCGGGCAGAACCACCCGGTTCTCCACCGCGATTTCCTCCGCCGGGATGAGCTTAACCTGGGCTGTGCCCAGCTCGAGGGCTTTGGCGCGGATCAGGTCCAGCCGTTCCGATTCCTCCATCGCAATCCTCCAATCACTCAAGAATCAATCACCGACCTTTTCTCTTACTCTACCGCAAAGCGTCATCCTGCGCTTGAGAGATCCCCCCCTTCGCTAGGATGTGGTCATCCGATTCGCCCAAGGAGAAAAATCCGTGCATTTGATCGTCCACTTGGACCGCAACGGGTGGAACAGTCCATTACTGGGGTGTTGCCCGCCTACCGTCGGCGCGGCCTGGGCAAGTGGCTGAAGGCCGAGATGCTGGAGGCTGTCCGAGAGCGTCTTCCCCAGGCCCGATATTTGGAGACGGGCAACGCCGAGCAGAACGAAGCGATGCTGGCCATCAACCGCGCGCTCGGCTTCCAACCGTACCACAGCGAATTGCAATACCGCCTCGATTTCGGGACATAAAACCATTGCACTTCCCTTCTTGAGCCCGCCTCGTTACTCCGAGCGAAACGAAGGCGCCTGATCTCGCCGTGCTGTGGCGGAGCCACGAAGCAAAAGTGCCCGCCCAGCGCATTGTTGAGGTGTGATCTGTTTTGACTTCAGCAGATAGATTCGCACTACCTTCCCCATTGCGGATGTACAATAGAGGGACAGGCCGGATGCGGAGGAGAGACTACCGAATCCCTGGGCTGGAGAAATTGAGGACGGAGGAGAGAACATGAGGATCGACTTGGTTGTGCTGCAACGCATCAGAGAGCTGGTCTTCCGGGAAGGGCGGTTGCTGGAGCGGTTGCTCTTCGAGCGTTTCTTCGCCCACGGCACGAAGAGCGCCTGCTTGCGTGCCCTTAGTGCCTATCAGAACGGTGATGGGGGTTTCGGCAACGGCCTGGAACCGGATCTGCTGGTTCCGGCTAGCACCGGGATCGCTGCCGAGACCGCTCTTTACACGCTGGACCTGCTCTCTTACCCGCACGCCCGCACCATTAGCCGCCTGATCCTTTGGTTGGAAGATGTCGTTGACCCGCGCGGCGTGATCCCCCATCCGCCAGCCGAGATCAAGGATTACCCTCACCAACCCTGGTGGGGTGGGCTGGATGAAAGCCGTATCCTCTCGGTCCTCGGGCTCTTGCGCAACCTCGGTGAGCGTGACCCCTATCTAGAAGCGCACACCCTTCTGCTGGCCGGACGGATGACCGAGCAAGGCTTGCCGGAACCGATCCAGCTATACGACTACCCTCTCTTCCTCTACGCCCTCTTCACGCAGGAGTTCCCGATGCGCGGGAAGGTGCTCTCTCATTACCGCGATCGTTTCCCAGCCTTCCTGGAGAGCCATGCCGAGCATCACCCCCTATGGGGCCGCTACTGGCATTCCGCCGCTACCCTGCTGCCGTTCAAGGTCGTACAGCGAGAAGCCGACCGCTGGCTGGCTGCCCTGGAAGAGGACGGCGGCCTGCCCAACCCCTACCCACAGCTACCTTGGTGGCGGCCGATCTTTACCCTGGATGGCCTTTGTCTGTTGTCCAAGCACCATTTCCTGGAGAACTAGAGAATGTCCACCCAGATCGGCGCTGGCATAGATCTTTAAGATGTATCTCTAGGGCTCCTCGACCAAAACGTTATCGAAGGCCACTTCGGTCATCGAGCCAGCGTTGACGAAGAAACCGATATCACCGAAGCGAAGCGCATTGTTATCCAGGTCTTTGACCTGACGGCCGTTGACGCTCAAGAGGAAACGCGAGCCCTTCACCTCCGCCTGCAGGGTGATAGGACCCTCCAGGCCGAAGACGCGGTCCTCGGCCAAGGTCTCGAAAGAGCCGTCTCGCAATTGGATGAACCAGTATGAGCGATCAGCCTTGACCTCGATCCCGAAGCAATAGCACTGGTCATCGCCGGAATAGCGCAAGACCAGGCCGTAGGAATAATAGTTGTCGGTGGTCTCCAGCACTTGAACCTCAGCCTTCATTCGGAAGTTCCCGTAATCCTGGCGGGCTCTTCCGACGCGGAAGGCATCGCTGCGGATCAAGTAGCTGCCGTCATAGACCCCCGTAAACTCGCCTTGGTCCGGTCCCTCGCTGGAGGTCCAGGAAGACTGCTGACTGGAGAAATCGTCGGCCAGCAGTAAGCCGGGGGTGGCCGGCGGAGCTTCACTGGTTGCGCCCCCCTCCACCGCCCAGATCTCCAGGTTGGCGAAATCAGCGCCGATCTTCTGGGCCACCAAGTCGATCCCCCCGCTGGTGAAGGCATAATCCTGGACCTCTGCCAAAACGGTATCGTTGACCGCCAAGCGCAGGATCCCGCCAAAGCAGGTGACCTCAATGCGGTTGAAGGAAGAGCCGTCCGCGGGAAGGATGGCGGCGGAATAGTCGTGAGCCAGCTCGACGCTGTCGCCGCTTTCACGGCGGTTCAGGTAATACCCGGGGTTTCCGCTCCCGCCGATGGAGAGGAGGAAGTCGTAGCCGTCCATTTGGTTCGGTTGAAGGCGCACCCGCAGGCCGTAATAGCCATAGGAGCCGGTTTCCGGCCTGGCATTGACCGTCAGGCGGAAATCGCGAAAGATCTGCATGACGCTGGCGCTCTGGTCAGCGCTGACGCGATAGACACCGTCAATGAAGGAACAACCGCCGCTGCCCGGGGGGTCGTTGCGCCAGGGAGCTTGGTAGGCGGCGAAGGATTCGGCGTAGAGCAGGCCGGGCGGGGTGGGGGAGGGCGACGGTGATTCCTCGGTGGGGGAAGGAGAAGAAGCCGGTGATTCCGGAGCCGGCGTTGGTGTTGGCGATTCCTGGGTCGCCGGGGTCGAGGCCGGCGTCTCCTCAACAGGCGGGCTGCCGCAGGCTGACAGCAGACAGATCAAAACCAGAACAATCCACAACGCTCGTTTCATCTCATCACCCTCAGAATGGATTTCATCTATCAGGATAGCACACCTTTCCACTGTAAGACCCAGTTCGGGGCCAGTGGACTGTGAGCGCTCCATCGGACCATTGATCTTAAGAATAGACCTCCGGTCAGTTCGGGGGACAGCCGCCAATTATTCGCCTCTTTCTCTGTTTCAAGGAAGTTGGGTTGCGCTATGATCAGGGTGGTCAGTGAACAGAGAACAGATTGGAGTTGGCCGAAGTCATACTACAAGCCCGCTCCTCTTTAAGGCTGATGCCATGGCCCAGAAGTCCAGGTCTCCCACTTCTGAGGCGGTCAACTTTTCAGGTTACTTTTCATTTCGAGTGGGCAATCTACCAGCCTGCAGCTAGTTGACATGTTGTCGGCATTACTAGACATGCTGCCGCAGGCTGTTCTGTACCAGAGACCTAGTTTACCCTTACTAGACATGCTGCCGCAGGCTGTTCTGTACCCACTCAGTCTGAGAAAGAGCTTCTTTCTTTCACACATCATCTTATGTTCGATTCCCAACCCGGCAGGGCATGCATCAATGCTGAGGTTGCTCCACCCTTTGTTGGGAATTTGCTTTGCTCCGCAATAGACGCCCGCCCAATCGCTTTCTTCAAGTTTCCGTCCCTGCATGCTCGCGACACATGAGGCTGGCAGAGTATGCGCCCTAAGCAGTTCTTTTTTTAGAAAGAGCTCTTAATGTTGTTGTTTGGGGCTCCCTTCATTGTCGCTCTTGATAATGGCTGCGCCAACCGCACGTGCAAGAACTGGTGGGACTGCATTCCCAATCTGAAGTGCGCGCTGCATTCTGGTTCCATGAAGATACCACCATGGCGGGAAGGTTTGAAGACGCAGGAGCTCTTCATCGGACAAGTATGCGTGGATCATTAAGACCGGCTTGGTGTCGCCCTGCCGATTACCCCGAGTATGCCATTGCTGCCTTTTCAGTTGGGCCTCTGGAACTCCCTCGGGAGCTACAGCGAGTTTTGCTCCTTGGTGTGCCCCAATTGTGGGCGAGGGCCGATCAAGATGCCATGTGACAGGCTCATCATGCGGTCTCACAACGTTCTTGACCCAAAGAACTGCCTTCCGCTTATCGAGGCTACCGTACCTGAAGTGCCCATGAGGCCAAAGAGCATCGTACATTGCTTGCCATGGCTTAAGATTAGATAATGTCGAGTTTGGTCCGAAAAGTGGCAACTGGGGGTCAGGTTTAACCCAGTTCTTGGTAACCTCGCGATGGGTCGGGGCAGGCCATGTGAACGGCAAGCGATCACGTGAACCGACGATGAATAGGCGCTCTCGGATTTGAGGAGCCCCGAAATCGGCGGCGTTCAAGATAGCATGATAACAGCGATAGCCGATGCGCTCGAACTCAGCTAAAATAATATCAAGAGAGCCGCCTCGCGTAAGCTGCGAGCTCACCGTCGCGTTGTGGTCTCCGCATTGTGGACATGAAAAAGTCTCGGCCTCGCCACGACCCCAAGCTATCCGAGTACGAAAAGGGATAGGACCGGAGCGCTTGCATGTCTTGCAAGTGATAGTCAAAACTTCGGTCTTGGTGAGAAGCAATCCCTTTACATTCTCAAAGACAAACCAGCGAGGCCGGAGATCTCGGACAACGCGCACAAACTCAAAGAAAAGATCACCGTTCTTGACATCGTCAACCGCCTGACGCTTTCCGGCACGGCTAAAAGGCTGGCAGGGAGGGCCGCCAGCTACGCAAAACAACTCGTCTTTCTCCTCGAGCCGGCAAGCCTCCAACAGTTGCTTGCTCTCGATCTGTCGTATATCACCCTCAAATACTTCTGCTGATTGAAGGAACTTATCGCGACTCCGATGCTGCAGTCGTTTCACGAGGATGGCGCTCTCTTCCTTCGTCATCTGTTGATAGCATCGTTGTTTAAGAACTGTATCGATAAACGTATCAAGTGTTCCATCACCTGTTGCGCACATCTTCTTGTTGAGCCGAATCGTTTCGCAGGCATGTGGTTCGAGCTCATTGGTGACGAGAGTCTCAAACCCAGCCATCTCCAAGCCCAGATCAAGGCCACCTGCTCCAGTAAAAAGGGAAAGTAGTGTAAATCTCTTCATTCGTCTAGTCCGCAATATTCGTTCACCATTGATTATATAAAATTAGTGGCTTTGCCGCTGGATCCACTTCCCTGTTGCTATCTCACCTTAGTAGGCGCTTTCCTCTGGCGCCCCTCCTCAATTGTATCTCAAGAGGTTCCCTGGATGTGGGATAGCTGGCGGATCTTCTCTGCCCAAGGCCGGGATTGGTGTACTTTCCAGCACCGGCAAGCCAGCGATGATCGGGAGAGGTCTCGTCCGTCATTTTCTTCCCTTCTTTGTGTCAACCAGCAGTCCAGCGACGTTTCCCTCATTACCCCCAGGCCTCGTAAGCCAATCCCTCTCCTTTCCAGGGGAACCGTTGTTGCCCGAGGTCAATCCGGACCGGAGGTCTATGCGCAGGAGACGAACTGAGTGATCATCTTGGCCATGGTCGGGTTGGACAGAGCGGAAGAGCCAATCCCAAGAACCGATCCAGGAGAAAGACGAGTATGGGCCAGTCTCGTGGCGGCTCACTTCTGGCGCTCCATAAGATCGATGATCTTAAGATTGATGGTCGAGACCTTTTGCCTATCGGGAGTTAATCACACTGCTGTAGCAAGCTCCTATATTGCCATAAAAATTACTAATGTTATGCTAGTTGAAGTATTTTCTGATTTCTTAATTCCTAGCTATTGACAAACTATCATCAATCATTGTATTCTACTTACTGAGAGTGATGCTCTCATCGCTCCCCAGCCAGGTGTCGGCTTCGACCCTGGCTTTTTTATTTGGGGGGACTCTTGAAGAAAGGAGGAACAAGAATCATGGCCACGATCAACAACCCGATGCCCACTAAGCTGCAGTTGAAGCTGGTGAAAGGCGTCGACCCGGTCAGCGGCAAGACGCTCTATACCAGCGAGACCATCAGCAACATCCGCACCGCTGCCACCGACGAGAACCTTCGCCTTAGTGCGATGGAGATCGCCGCTCTGTTGGACCTGCCTATCGACTCCATCGTCCGCACCAACGCCGGCACTTTGGTGGAGGGGTAGGGAGCATTTCGCTCTTCGGACTTCTAGATAAGAAAGGAGGAACCACAAGGTGGCTGACAAGACCACCAAAGTGCTTCGCCTGGTCTTTGATACCGAGACCACAGGCAAGCAGTACAGCATCAGCTTCCGCAACCCCAAGAGCACCATCACTGCCGCACAGATCGCCACCCTGGGAGCCAACATCGTCTCCCGCGACATCATCAACTCGGCCGGTGGGGCACTGACTGCCCTGGCGGACGGCGGCATCGTTGACACCACCTTCACCGGCTTGGTCCCTTAACTCCATGGGGACAGATTTAATCTGTCCCCATGACTCCCGAGTGGGCGGGCATCAACCCGCCCACTCAACACCAAGAGTCAAGAGAAAAAGAAAAGGAGGAAACGCAATGGAAGATCAAAAGAAGAATCAAACCCGCATCGCTATCGACCCTGGGCACGGCAAGGATGGAGATCCCGGGGCAGTAGGACCGACTGGCTTGAAAGAAGCCGACGTCACTGCCACTCTGGCCGCCTATCTGGACAACGGGCTGCGCCTGGCTGGCCTGGGCACTTATCAAACGGATCGCTCCCTGCTCTCCAGCCAACGAGCCAAAGAAGCAGCCGCAAACGGCTGTGACCTGCTCGTCTCCCTGCACTGCAACGCCGCAGGATTCGACGCCAAGTGCATCGAGACCTGGTTTCCCCACGGCAATGAAGAGGGAGAGAAGCTGGCCCTGTCCCTACAGCGTTCTTTAGTGGAGAACACCCAAGCCACAGACCGGGGCGTGAAAGACGACTACGACTGGCATCCTGCCGTCGACCCCTCCTGGACCGGCGGCATGGGCATCCTCCGCAACTTCCCCGGCCCGGCCTGCCTGGTGGAACTGATCTTCCTCAGCAACCCGGAGGAAGAGAAGAAGCTCAGCGACCGCGACTTCCTGGTGAAGGCGGCTACTTTCCTTAGCAAAGGAATCCTGAGTTACCTTGGGGAGGCGAATGCGCTGTCTCCTTCCATCGGTGGGGAGGGTGAAGCCCTCTTCCCCGATATTCCGGCTAATCTCTGGGGCGGTACTGCCCGGTCAATGACACTTCGCTTGGCCGAGCTGGGCGTGCTCTCCGGTTATGAGGACGGCACATTCCGGCCTCAGAAGCCGCTCAGCCGCATCGAGGGGGTCTCCCTGGTCTACCGCGCCTTGGCGGTTCTTGGCAAAGTGGCGGGAGGTTGACCATGGAAAGCATCCTCACCATGATCGCCAACTTCGGCTTTCCCATCGTCGTTTCCGCCTACCTCTTGGTGCGAATCGAGGGAAAGCTGGAGAAGCTGACCGCAGCCATCACTGATCTGGCCCAGATGGTGGGGGAAATGAAGGTGGGCCCCTTCCTAGAGCCATAAGAGAGCCTTTTTACCCATTATAAATGCACAGAGGTTGTGCACTTTATGCAGGCAATAGACATTAGTGCAATGATCTCCAAAAGGGCATTTTTCTCCGGCCCATAACCAGAGAAGGCGCCAAGCAGCATGAAAGACGAAGCGATGCAGCCATTCAGAAAGGAGATGTGAAATGAAGAGGAAGATCGTCGAGGAAAGCCGCACCCTCTCCAGTCTGACCTTGGAGATGGATGCCAGTGGACGTTTGAAACCGATGGTGAAGTTTTCAGCAAAAGGAGGATGAAAGTGTCATGAGAGCGCGCAACCTGAAGCCGGGCTTCTTCCACAACGAGCAGCTCCTCTCCCTCTCCCCGCTCCATCGTATCCTTTTCACCGGCCTCTGGTGCATGGCCGATTGGAAGGGTCGCCTGGAGGATCGCCCTGGGAAGATCAAGATCGAGGTTCTCCCGGGCGATCCCTGTGACATCAACCAGCTCCTTGATGACTTGGCCGCTGCTGACCATCTCATCCTCCGCTGCCAGGTGGAAGGCCGTCGCTTGATTCAGGTAGCCACTTTCGAGAAACACCAGCACGTCTCGGAGAAAGAAAAGCGATCGGAGTGCTTGCCTCCCCCGCAAGGGCGCCAGTCCGAACCAGTTTCCAACGGCGCCAAAGAAGGTTCACCCCGGGCTGGCACTAGTACCGACCCGGTATCATCCCGGAGTGAACCTGTTACCACGCCGGCAGCATCCCAGGATTAACCCAGATCGCCCTTCTCTACTGCTCTACCCCATACTGCTCTACCCCATACTGCTCTACCCCATACTGCTCTACCTTCGGAAAATCTCACTACGCGTGTGCGCAAGAAAAGCGAAAACGCGCACACCTACACTCCCCCCTTCGAGCTGTTCTGGCAGGAGTACCCTTCTCATATCGACAAGCGGCGCAGCTACGGCTGCTGGAAGGCTCGTCTTGCAGAAGGCATCACCAGCGACCAGCTCACCACGTGCGCTGGCAACTATGCAGCCGCACGCCGAGGC
The DNA here is from genome assembly GCA_964464245.1 of uncultured bacterium. Lineage (GTDB taxonomy): Bacteria > Caldisericota > JANLFM01 > JANLFM01 > JANLFM01 > JAPLHV01. The sequence goes on along the minus strand of CAYXFH010000108.1, from coordinate 1,645 downwards.
GAGGATCAGCGGTACACCATGCACCCTGCGACATTTCTCGGCCCGGGCCGGAGGTGGGAAGAGTTCCTGGAGGCGAAGAAGAAGGGCGGCAACGGCCATAAGATTCCCCAGCGCGACAAGAAGTCGCAGGGCTGGATAGACCTGATACGACAAGAGATGGGCATGGGTCCGCAGTGTCAAGAAGAGGAAAGAACGATAGAAACGACGATCGTGGAGGAAAGCCGTGAACAGGTTGCCGCGCTACTCAGCTACATGAACCACGTCTGGGCAAATGCCAAGGAATCGTCTACCGAAGCCCTCGACGTGTGGACCGGCTTGCTGGAGGATTTACCCTTCCGGGCGGCTCAACAGGCGATCAAGAAACTGGCCATGACGAAGGGTCCCTTTGCGCCATCACCCTGGGAGATCAGACAGGCAGCGCTGGCGGTTCGATCACCGCTGGCGATTGAGGCCCATGACCAAGCCATCAAGGCGATTGGGACCTTGTATGTTTTTTCCGACGGCTGGCAGTGCGAGATGGAGACGCACCCCCTTGCCAGGAAGGCGCTAGAACTGTTCGGGGTGATCGAGTTCTCCGAGGCCAATCCCGAGTTTGCCAGGCCGCAGTACATGAAAATCTACGAGTCGCTGCTGAAACGAGCCGAGGAAGATGCGCTGCTCCCATTGCCGGCTGGACAACCTGCGCTCATCGGGAATGTGGAAAGGGCCAATGAGGCCAGAGCGATGATCGAAGCGCTGGCCAAAGAAAAGGGGATGCCATGAGGAACGGGTGGGTACCCATGAGCGGGTTGGAGCCAGGCGCCTCGTGAGCGCCAAGCGCTGCCCCCGCTGCCATCGGGTGAAGCCGTGGGAAGCTTTCTACGTGAAGCCCAACGGCCACCTCTCCAGTTGGTACAAGGAGTGCGCGATAGCTGGTAGCCACCGGGGAAGAGAAACCGGCTACCGCCGGGTGGGGTTGAAGAGACGGGCCAGGAGGCGCCGGCCGGTCCTGATTGAAAAAGAGCGCCTGCCTCCCCCGCCCATCGCTCCTCTCCACCTGGTGGATGGGCGCTGCGCTTACGCCTACCCCCGAGGAAAGGCGAACTGCTGCCAGCAGCGCCTTCTGGGGACAGATTTGAAATCTGTCCCCATTGGATCACGAAGAAAGGTTCGCTGTTGGCGCATGGCGGTGAGCTGCGCCAAGCCTCGCCGCCTCTGGTGCCCCTGGTTGGCCAAGGCATGGGAGTAGCGCAGTTTGTGCCAAAGTTTTGCCTTCATGAAGCCCTTTAGGTGGGTCTGGATTGCGGCTCATTTTTGACATTTTTTTGATGGCTTCCGCTCCCAGCTTGCCCCCTCCTTGATTTCACCAGCTCTACACTATCGCCATTGATATTTGGGTCAACCCGTTAGGAGAGATTCGATGAACGATGTGATCTTCTTGGCCTTAACTCTACTTTTTTTCCTTGCGAGCTGTGGCTTGGTGATCGGATGTGAGCTGTTGCTGGGGAAGCCAAAATGAGCGTCATCTATTGGGTGGCGGGTATTATCGCCCTCGCCCTAATGATTTACCTGGTATTCGCCCTGCTGCAACCGGAGCGGTTCGAATGAGTTGGCAGAACGCCCTGCAGATCGGGCTCTTCTTCGTCTTGTTGATCGGCCTGGCCAA
>CAYXFH010000107.1:0-12069 GCA_964464245.1 uncultured bacterium | reverse complement strand
TTCCTGGAAACGTCCATTGGCCAGGAGCACCCTATTCTCTCTGTCCACCGCCAGGAAACCATCCGCGGTTGATTGCAGAATCGCCTGCAGTGATGATTCGCTTTCCTGCAGGGCTTCTTAGGCCCGCTTGCGCTCGGTGATGTCGTACAGGAAGATGAGGTGATTTCCGGCTAAATTTCCCTCCAAGGAAGCGGCGCTGCCAATGAAAATGCGTACCGAGTCATCCTTGCATCTGATCTTTATTTCCACGGGAACAAAGGGTTTGCCGGTGCGTTTTGATTCTTCCAGATCATTCTGCCAGTGGTCAGCCACCCACTGCCGGTATTGCAGATCCGGGTAAGCACGGGGCCACCAGGCCGCCACGTTGGGAATGTCATTCACAGTATAGCCAAATGTTTGTATGAACGCCTTGTTAAGAAAGGTGAAATTTCCACGCTCATCGTTCATCGCTTGAGGCACTGGTGATACTTCGAGGATGGCGCGGAAGCGCTCTTCGCTCTCCCGCAATGCTTCATCAGCCCGCTTGCGCTCGGTGATATCAGTGTGGGTGCCGAACATCATCAACGGCTTGCCGTCGGCAGTGCGGGTGATAACGCGACCGCGGTCGCGTACCCAGACCCAGTGACCGTCCTTGTGCTTCATCCGGCATTCGTAGTCGTAATAGGGTAGTTCACCGGTGAAGTGCCGTTCCAACAGTTCATCGGACTGCTTCAGGTCATCGGGGTGGGCATACATTTCCCATGTCTTGATGCTGGTAGGGGCCAACTCATCGAGCGTATAGCCGATGATCTGCGCCCACACCTCGTTGAAGACCGTTTCCCCAGTCTGGACATTCCATTCCCAGGTGCCGACGTAGGCGCCTTCGATGATGCTCGCCAGCCGCCAGTACGCATCACGTAGGGAATCTTCCGCTCGCTTGCCCTCGCCAGACTGATCGGACCGCCCGTGTTCCTCGTTCATCGCTGCCCCGCTTTCATCGTTCGGCATTTCAGAATAATTCGAGACATGTGAATACATAGTCAGTTTCCCAACAAGATTACCGGATAGACAGGATTCCCTCAAGGAAACGACCCTCGGATCGGTTACCTGATTAAATGAGGTTCCTTTTCATTTCAATTGGGCAGGACACCCTGCCGGGGGCTATCAAGCTGATTGGGCATCCTACCAGCCTTCGGTAGTATGTACTGGAGAATGAGGCGTCACTTTGCTGAGACAGCCCGTGCCTGGGCGGGTTTGAAACCCGCCCCTACGAAAACCACTCCGGCGCAAACCATATCCCTGGGAGCGCAACATCAAGGAATAACTTGATAATCCCTTTACCTTCAAGGAACTCTATCCGTGTGATCCTCCAAGGCGGGTCAAGTCGCAACGTTCTCTCGAAGAAAGCTTCCAGCCCTTCCAGGTGACACTTCTTTTTTCCCCTCAGGCGACCTTGCCCACTCGTGATCAGAAAGAGCCTGAAATGATTTAACACGATTGCTTCCGGTAAACTATCCGCAGGCAAGATGGAAACGGTTTACAATGAATCTACAGTGGTTAGTAAAGCAAGCCGCCTACAGATGAAATGAATTGGCATTGCAACAAAGGCCGCCCAAGAAAGCGATCCAGCCGACTTGCTGCGCTGCGCAAGCATCTCAGGGCGAACATTCTTGCTAAAAAAATGGAGAAAAATGATCATGACGAAGAGGTTTATCTATTGCCAAGAAGATGATGTGTTCGTCAGTTGGCTTGAGGGATTTCCTGATTATAGAGCCCAGGGAGAATCGTTACCCGAACTTATAGATCATCGAAAAGATATTTACAATGAATTGACAAGCGGTAGTATGCCAAATGTTCTTAAGGTTGGTGAGCCTCAAATCGCATGAAGAGGATTGAACGAAAAAAAACTCTCGAAATAATGAGTTGTGTTTTGACTGAGCCAAGAGAATGGAAGAAATACAGAATGATGCGGATTGAACCGCGAGCCGATAGATGACCCAACTACGGATTTTACTGGCAAGATGAACACCAAGCCTCGGGGGTTGCTGCGTCCAAACCAGGATGCGGCCAAGCTCCTGCGCCTGATGCCCTTCAAGGTGCGCAAGCTGCTGCTGGTGGCCAGCCTCTACGACGCCTATCTACTGGAGGAGGACGGGCGCCTGACCGACCTCTTGATGCAGGCCTATCGCCTGCGCGACTTGGGCTACTACCCGATGGTCAGCCGAGCGACGGACGCCGAAGAGGCGCTGGAGATGCTGGCAGCCGAGCCCTTCGACCTGGTAGTAGCGATGATGCGCTTGGGGGACATCGATCCATTTACCTTCGGGCGGCGCGCCAAGAGCCTCTGTCCGGGGGCGCCGGCGGTCCTGCTGGCCTACGACACCCCGGAGCTGGAGCGCCTGATCGCCTTGCAAGACCGGCAGGCGATCGACCGCATCTTCCTCTGGCGAGGAGACGGGAAGATCCTGGTGGGCATCATCCAACTGATGGAGGATGAGCGGAACGCTGCAGCGGATACGGAACTGTTGGGCGTCCCCAATCTTTTAATCGTAGAAGACGACTTGCGTTTTACCTCCGCCTACTTGCCCGCGGTCTTCGAGGAACTTTGGGACCAGACCAACCGCCTCCTGACCGATGAAGTCTCATTGGCCCAACGCGCCCTTCGCCAGCGCGGGCGGCCACGGGTCCACTTAGCCGGAACCTATGAAGAAGGGCTGGCCATTTACCGCCGCTTCGCCGGGAATCTGCTGGGAGTGATCAGTGATATTCACTACCCGAGGGGTGGAAAAGCAGACCCTCGCGCCGGAGTGGACTTCGCACGGTTGGTTCGAGATGAACAGCCCACCCTGCCGATCCTGCTGCAGACCAGCGAGGATGGGATGGAAGAGCTCGCTGCCGAGTTGAACGCTGGATTGCTGCGAAAAGAGTCGCCCACCCTGCTGGCTGATTTCCATGCCGGCCTGCAGGAGCGTTTCGGCTTCGGCGACCTCCTCTTTCGCGATGAGGAGGGACGGGAAGTGGCCCGAGTGCCCAACTTGGACGCCCTCTCTGCGGTGGTGGAGAGCCTGCCCGAGGAGACCCTCTGCCGCTATTTCCAAGAGGGGCAGTTGCGTCGCTGGCTGTGGGCCCGCACCGAATTCTCCCTGGCCCGGCGCCTGGAAGTGGAGGGAATCTCCACCTCGGACCCCGTCCAGATGCGACGATTGATCCACCAGGCTATCGAAGAAGAACAAGAGCGGTCTCGTCGGGGTAGCGTAGTAACCTACTCGCGCCGTTTTCACCCCGAGCATTGGCATCTCGCCCAAATCGGCGGCGGCTCGCTGGGTGGGAAAGGCCGCGGCCTGGCCTTCTTCGATAAGGTGATGGCGGAAAACCTGGACCCTGCTCGCTGGCTCGGCGTCAAGGTGGGGATCCCCCGGACGCTGATCCTGCGCACCGAGGTCTTTGAGGAGTTTGTGCGTCGAAATGACCTGCTGCACTGGGCGCTTGGCGAGACCTCCGATCTCCGTGTGGCCAATCGTTTCCTGCAATCGGAGCTGCCGCCTACCTTGGTGGGAGACATCCGCGATTTTATCCGCCAAATACGTTGTCCCTTGGCTGTCCGTTCTTCCTCCCTCTTGGAAGACGCGCTTTACCAGCCCTTCGCCGGTATTTACCTAACCAAGATGATCCCCAACAATCAACCTGATCTGGATACCCGTTTTCTGAACCTGACCAACGCCATCAAGCTGGTCTTCGCTTCCACCTTTTACCGCCAAGCGAAATCGTACATCGAAGCGACCGGCCACCGCGCTGAGGAGGAGCAGATGGCAGTGATCATCCAGGAGGTGGTGGGAGCGCCGCACAACGCCCGTTTCTACCCTGACTTCTCCGGGGTGGCGCGCTCCTGGAACTACTATCCGGTGGGGAACGCCACGCCTGCCGACGGGGTGGCCAATGTGGCCCTCGGGTTAGGCAAGACAGTCGTCGATGGGGGGGTCTCTCTTCGTTTCTGTCCAGTCTTCCCGCGCATCCTGCCGCAGCTTGATGGCCCGCGGCAGCGCGCTCTGGCTCATTCCCAGCGCGCCTTTTACGCCATCAATATGAAGCCGACCTATAGCCAGGCCTATGCCGAAGAGGATCAGTTCCTGCTGAACTTATCGCTGGCGGAAGCGGAGTTGGACGGGACGCTGACTTGGCTGGGTTCCACCTACTCCCGCGAGGACGACCGTTTGCTGGATGGATTGCGGCCGGGAGGGCCGCGTGCGGTCACTTTCGCTCATCTGTTGAAGAACGAGGTCTTCCCCTTGGCGCCGCTTGTGCGCGAATTGTTGTCTCTGGCCGAAGAGGCCATGCGCTGCCCGGTGGAGATGGAGTTCGCCGCCACGCTGGACCCCTTGCACGCTTTGCCGGCCACTTTCGGCTTTCTCCAAGTGCGCCCCTTGGTGGTAGGAGACCAGTTGGTAACGGTCGAGTTGGGCCCCATCGAGTCTTCCCAGGCTCTATGCCTTAGCCGGCAGGCGCTGGGCAATGGCATCCTGGACAACCTCACCGACATCCTCTATGTGCAACCCGGTCTCTTCGATCCCGGCCAAAGCCCGCAAACCGCTGCAGCGGTGGGGCGGCTGAACGCGCGCTTGAAAGCGGAGCAGCGACCCTACTTGTTGATTGGTCCTGGGCGATGGGGCTCTTCCGATCCCTGGCTGGGGATCCCGGTCAGTTGGGAGCAGATCAGCGAGGCGCGCACGATCGTGGAGGCGAGCTTGCCCAACTTGAATGTTGATCCGTCCCAGGGTTCCCATTTTTTCCAAAACATCACCTCGCTGCGCATCGGCTACTTCACTGTTCCCCTCCGTCCTTCTTCCCAAAGCGGGGGCCCTGAACATGCCTTTCTGGACTGGGACTGGTTGGAGGAGCAAGAGCCGCAGGCGCAGGACGGGGCCGTGCGCTGGCTGCGTCTCTCCTCGCCGTTGCGGATTGAGATCGACGGGAGAAGCGGGAACGGGGTCATTTACAAGACATGCTGACGCGATGTTATGGGGACAGATTTGACCTCCGGTCAATCCGGAAATCTGTCCCCATAACATCCGAAAGTACCCGGCAGGGTGTTCCAGTTCGATGGAGGATCAGATGAATATGCAGAAAGCGGAATGGCAGGTCATTGTCGATCTCCTGCGCGACACTAACCCTGAACTGTTGGGGCGCATCGGCCGGCGGATGATGAATTACCTCTTCAAGCGCAACATCTCTCAGATCGATCAACTGATGAAGCGCTTGGAGTCCTCGGCCACCGAGGAGAACGAGACCGGCTACTGGAGCGAGAATCAACCGATCCCCCGGGTCAATCAATTGTTCCTGGAGCAGATCGTCGAGGAAGTCTTCAAGGTGGCCGCCCAAGAGCTCTCCGCGGAAACCATCAACAGCATGGTCGGCATCTGGCTGAAGAACGAGCAGGCCCGTTTTTTGACACTGGCCGCAGAGAAGCGGGATATCCCTTTGGCGGAGATCTCCAACGCTGTCCGCCGTTTCGCCAAGATGCCCGAGGCGCAGAAGAACCTTTCCCCGGAAGAGGCCATCAGCACGAAGGTGGCTCTCATTCGCCGCTTCTTCAGCGAGGATCTGGACTATATTAACGTCACCAAGCGTTATTCCACTGTGCTGGATTTCGTCGAGGTGCTGACCCACACGGTCGGCCCGGGAAGCGGAAACGGCACCTTGGGAGGGAAAGCCTCCGGCCTCTTTCGCGCCGAGAAGATCCTCCAGGCCGCCAAACGCGATCTCATCTCGCTGCGCAATTTGGCCATCCCCAAAACCTGGTACATCACCTCGGACGGGATTATTGATTTCCTCCACTTCAACGCCCTTGAGGAGATCCCCACCATCAAATACCGCGACCCCCAGGAGATCCGCCAGGAGTTTCCCTACCTGGAACAGCTCTTCAAGAACTCGGTCCTCTCCCCGGGCATCGTCGCCGGCTTAAGCCTGGCCTTGGACGACTTCGGCGACCGGCCGGTGGTGGTTCGTTCCTCCTCCCGCCTGGAAGATACCCTGGGAGCAGCCTTCGCCGGAAAATACAAGAGCCTCTTCCTGGCCAACCAGGGGAGCAAGCGCGAGCGCTTGGAAGCGTTGATGGACGCGGTCACCGAGATCTACGCCTCAGTCTTTGGCCCGGACCCGATCGAGTATCGGCGCGAGCGCGGCCTGCTCGATTTCAACGAAGAGATGGCCATCATGTTGCAGGAAGTGGTGGGGCGACGGGCTGGAAAATACTTCTTCCCAGCCTACGCCGGGGTGGCCTTCAGCTCGAACGAGTTCCGCTGGTCGCCGCGAATCAAGCGGGAGGATGGCATTGTGCGCATGGTGGCCGGCTTGGGAACGCGGGCAGTAGACCGGATTGGCGACGACTACCCGGCGCTGGTCTGCCCGGGGCAGCCGGGGTTGCGGGTAAACGTGGGGCTGGAGGAGATCCTTTGGTACGCCCAAAAGAAGATGGACGTGATCAACCTGGAGACCCGACGCTTCGAAACGATCTCCAGCGAGCGGCTGATCCGCGAGGTTGGCTTCGAGATCCCGGCCCTCTCTCAGATCATTTCCGTCTTCCAGGACGGCCAGATCTTCTCGCCCACCAGCAATTGGATCAACCTGAGCGATGGACAACCGGTCATCACCTTTGCCAAGCTTCTCACCAGCGGCCCCTTCATCCCGATGATCCGCGACATTCTGCGCATTCTGTCCGAGACCTTGGGCTGGCCGGTGGACATCGAGTTCGCTTGCGATGGCGACATTCACAAACTTTACCTGCTGCAATGCCGTCCTCAGAGCCAGGCCATCGGGGTGACTCGGGCGCCGATCCCGGAAGAGATCCCCCCCGAGGATGTCCTTTTTTCCGCCAATCGCTTCGTCACCACCGCCCAAGTGCGGGGGATCGAGTACATCGTTTATGTCGACCCCGATGCCTACGACGAGGTGGGCGCCTTGGAGGAGCTAGTGCAGATCGGCCGGGCAGTCGGCGAGTTGAACGGCAAGCTCCCAAGAGGCCGTTTCATCCTGATCGGACCCGGGCGCTGGGGAAGCCGCGGCGACATCAAACTGGGGGTGCGGGTGGGCTATTCGGACATCAACAATACGGCCATGCTGATCGAAGTGGCCAAGCGCAAAAGGGACTATGTGCCCGAGGTTTCCTTCGGCACCCACTTCTTCCAGGATCTCGTGGAAGCCCAGATCCGTTACCTGCCTCTCTTTCCGGACGAAGGCGGGGTTCTCTTCAACGAGGCTTTCTTCCTGGAATCCCACAATGTTTTGCGCCGATGGCTGCCGAGCGCCCGCAACCTGGAGCACGTTTTGCGGTTGATCCATGTTCCCAAAGTGGCCGATGGCGCTACTGCTACCGTGATTATGGATGGGGAGAACGACAAAGCCCTGGCTTTCCTGGAGAGAACGCGGAAATAGAAGGAGCCGGACCTTTCACCACATCCGGTTATGCACATTATGGGGACAGATTTAAATCAGCTCTTCCTCATACCGCGTGGGTAAGGTAGTCTGAAGCTCAACAAGTGTTCTGGGATCATCGCCTTTCCTGGGGCTGTCAGCCCCTCCTGAGATTGTTGCCTCTCCTGGGACTGTCAGCTCCTCCTGAGACCGTCAGTTCCTCCAGAGACTGTCGCCTCTCCTAGAATTGTCAGTTCCTCCAGAGACTGTCGCCCTTCCTGGGACCGCCGCACCCCAGTGCGGCATCAGCAGTGATCAGACGGAAGCCAACCGCTCTAAGGAGCTGCTTTTCCTGGAACCGCCGCCTCTCCTGAGATTGTCAGTTCCTCCTGAGACTGTCGCCTCTCCTGGGACCGCCGCACCCCAGTGCGGCATCAGCAGTGATCAGACGGAAGCCAACCGCTCTAAGGAGCTGCTTTTCCTGGAATTGTCGAGCTGCCGGGGGCTGTCTCGTCGAACCGCTTGAAGGGTTCTCTTGGGGGAAGATTGTATGGTCGCGTAAGAACCATGCTGCCGCAGGCTGGTCAGATGCGGCTCGGTGGATCAAAAGAATAAGAGCCGCACTGGGGCGCCGCAGTCCCATCCCAGGAAGAACAAGACTCTTTAAGATTATCATCGTCATGACGACAGGGAAGCTGGACTGAACAGCCTGCGGCAGCGCGTCCTGCTATAATCTCGGTTGGTGGATCCTACAAGATGGTTCACCTCTTGAAAATTCAGCTAGGAGGCACAATCAATGGATTACGTAGAACGAGTTTTTGAGGCTGTCAAGAAGCGGAATCCAGGGGAAGCGGAGTTCCACCAGGCTGTCAGCGAAGTGTTGAATTCACTGCGTCCGGTGATCGCCAAGCACCCGGAGTACGAGAAAGCCGGTCTCATCGAACGTCTCGTGGAGCCGGAGCGGCAGATCATTTTCCGTATCCCTTGGCAGGACGACCAGGGCAAGGTGCATGTTAACCGGGGATTCCGCGTTCAGTTCAACTCGGCAATTGGGCCTTACAAGGGCGGGATCCGCTTCCATCCCTCGGTCTACCTGGGGATCATCAAGTTCCTGGGCTTCGAGCAGGTCTTCAAGAACTCACTCACCGGCCTGATGATGGGCGGTGGAAAGGGCGGTTCGGATTTCGACCCGAAGGGCAAGTCCGACTCCGAGATCATGCGTTTCTGTCAGCAGTTCATGAATGAGCTGTTCCGCCACATCGGCGCCGATACCGACGTGCCGGCCGGCGACATCGGCGTGGGAGGGCGAGAAGTCGGCTACATGTTTGGGCAATGGAAGAAGCTGACCAACCTTTTCAACGGCGTCCTGACAGGCAAAGGCCTCACTTTCGGCGGTTCCCTGGCTCGCACCCAAGCCACCGGGTTCGGTTGCGTCTATTTTGCCGATGAGATGCTGAAGGACCTCAAGACCTCCTTCGATGGGAAGTCGGTGGTAATCTCCGGCTCAGGCAACGTGGCCATTTACGCCCACGAGAAGGTCACCCAGTTGGGTGGCAAAGTAGTAGCCATGTCCGATTCCAACGGCTTCGTCCATGACCCCGAAGGGATTGATTTGGGTACTATCAAACGACTCAAAGAGGTGGAGTTCAAGCGCATCAAGGAATACCTCATCGACTTCCCCCGGGCCACCTACGTAGAGGGCTGCTTCGGCATCTGGAACGCGAAGTGCGATGTGGCTCTCCCCTGCGCTACGCAGAACGAGCTGGATGGAATGGCCGCTGAGACGCTGGTCAAGAACGGATGCATCGCCGTGGCGGAAGGGGCCAACATGCCCAGCACGCCGGAAGCAGTGGAGATCTTCCTTGCAGCCGGCGTCTCTTTCGGTCCGGGCAAGGCTGCCAACGCCGGCGGGGTATCCACCTCCGGTTTGGAGATGGCGCAGGATTCTCAGCGCGAGAGCTGGACTTTTGAGGAAGTGGACATGAAGCTGCACCGCATCATGGTGAACATCTACGCAGCGGCCAAGAACGCGGCAGCGGAGTACGGTACCCCGGGGAACCTGGTGAACGGGGCCAATATCGCCGGCTTCATCAAAGTGGCTACGGCCATGATGGCGCAAGGGCTGGTCTAGAAAAAGATTTGAAGCGAGGAAAGACACGCCCGGCGGCTGAGAAGTCGCCGGGCGTGTCTTATTATCACCTCGATTGGAAGGACTCAATTTCCTGAAGGCGTTTTCCTAAATTCATCTCCTTGGCGTTGAGGAGAATATCCGATTGTCCAGACGCTCGTAGATCTGCACATTCCTGCACGGAGCGGTGGCAGTGTCCATGTCCAGTATATAGAGGAACTCTTGCCCGGCCGGAATAGTTGGAGATAGCTCGGCACTCCAGCCGAAGGCGGAAAAGGTGATAAAAGGGAGTCACCCCGAGGTAGGTCCGTTTCCACGACATCAGGCACGATGCAGGTGTCATCGAAAAAAATTCAAGAGGTTCCACGGGAAAGGTAACTGTTTTTTTGTGCTACCATGAAAGCATCACTCTTTGCCGGAGGTTCATTGTGAAACAACGCGGAGCGATGGGTCTGACCATACTCTGTATTCTGGCTTTATTGCTGGCAGGAACCGGGTGTTCTACCGGAGGAGGAGAGGTCATTTCTTCCGAAGGCAGAGACATCACGAACGTTGAAAAAGCCTTCCAAGGGCATTGGCTTCTCACCTTCTCCCCGACACGGTCATCAGATTGGTATGTAGGTTCGGATACGATGATGATTCTTTACTCGGTCACTGGGGAGCCATTTTCATATCCCTATCGTATATTGGCCACAGACGAAGAAAACGATTCTTTCCAAATCACCTTTCAATATGAAATTATGGGTACGAAATATGCTGAATATTACAATGTCAAGTTCGTAAATAATTCCAGAGATACCGTAGACATCACATTGACGAATTCGATAAATACCGAATTGGGCAAGATCCAATCCGTTAAATATGTAGACAGTCGAACGATCCTAACGCCGTAAGCTGCAAAACGTCCAAAACGTATCTCCTGTCGCTTGTTTCCGAAGTGATGAAGGAACGCTATAAATAAAGACCTGACCCCATTTTTTCTGTCATCTTGAGCCCCTTTTTGTCATGCTGAACGCCATTTTTGTCATCCTGAGGCGTAGCCGAAGGATCTCGCCTCTAGCTTCTACACAGAAGAACCAACGGCCAGCCCCTTCAGCGCGGAGTTCACCCTTGACCGAAGCGAAGGGCTCCTCGGGGAGACAAAATAGTGCTCCATAGAAAAACGAGGAGGGATGGAAATGCGCACAAGAGAAAAGAGGGCTCTGCGCGTGAAGTCGTGAATGACCGCTTTCCGGTGCTAGAATGAGAACTGTGGTTGACAAGAGAGACGAAGCCTCAGGAAGATTCGCAGTTTCTCGCCGGGAGCTGGTTCCCAAGATCAAAATTACCCCGATCATTCAGACAAACATCCCGTCCGTCCGCGGATACCACGCCATGGCTGCCACCCTCTCGAACGGTGCTCCTCTTGGGAAAATTGGTGGACAACGCCCCGACCAATCTGTAAATCCTTCTAATAGGCATTGCTCTTGAACGGTTTAATAAGGCATTGCTCTTGAACGGTTTTGATGTGTCGTCTACGGCTCCATGCAAAGATGTGAGTGAGTGCAACGATGGCCTTTCAAAAAGCTGACTTGTTCAACTTCTATTCTCATTTGCTGGGAGCGGTGGCAACGCTGGCTGGCTATATCATTCTGTTGTGCAATTCCTCCGGCTCGATCACAAAGATCGTTCTATCCAGCATATATAGCCTCTGTGCTGTCTTTCTCTTCACCTGCAGCGCCATTTATCACGGGCAGAAAGCCGGTGAAGACGAACAAAACACCTGGCGCAGGCTGGACCATATAGCCATTTTCTTCATGATTGCCGGAACCTATACACCTATTAGCTATATCTACCTGGATGGCTGGTGGCGTTGGGGCATAATCGGTGCGCAGTGGCTGCTGGTCATTCTCGGGTTGGTTTTCAAGCTTGTATATTTACGCAGCCCGCGCTGGCTGAACTCAGTGATTTACATCCTGATGGGTTGGATGCTGCTTATCCCTTTGAACCAACTGCTGGCAACGATGCCCTTATGCTCGATACTGCTGCTCTTTGGCGGCGGCCTTGCCTATACGCTGGGGGCGGTGTTTTATGCGCTCAAGAAACCAAACCCCTTCCCGGGCATCTTCGGTTTCCACGAGATCTTCCACCTGCTGGTCATTGCCGGCGCGGTCCTGCATTACCTGCTGATCTATTCTGCTATCAAAACCGTTTAGGGACGTTGTTCAATTGTCAACTTGGCTCCCAAAGCGCTATGTGGTTGGATGGGCTGAGAGGTTTAAGCCCGCCACGTTACGAATCGCTCCTGCTCCACCAAGACCGGCTTGACGTTCCCGGTCTTTGTCCAAGACAGATAGGCTCTATTATTGAGCGAAATACTCCCGATCCGCAACGTCGAGAAAGATATCTCGTTTCTCGATGCTTCGCGCCATCGCATGCTGGAGAAGTCCAGCCAGATCCAGCCCGGCGAGTCTTGGAATGGGATCGATGCAAGAGCGTCTGCGTGAGTTAGTCAACAATTGAACAACGTCCCTGAGAATTCCTAGGAAAGAGCGCGGAATACAATGGCAAGACTG
>CAYXFH010000106.1:0-19303 GCA_964464245.1 uncultured bacterium | reverse complement strand
GACATGCCCAGGGCGGAGACCACCAGGGGCAGCCGGCCCGCTTTGTAAACAGGGCGGTAGGCGATGCGCTCCAGCAGGATGCCGGCGACGGCGATCCCCAGAAAAGCGGCCAACATGGCCACCGCCATACCGCCCCAGACGCCGAAATTAGCAGTCACCCAGCCCGCACCGACAACCAGGACGGTGTAACCGAGGTAACTGCCAAGGGTAAAGAGGTCGCCGTGTGCAAAGTTAATTAGTTTCATCACCCCGTAAACCATGGAATATCCCAAGGCCACCAAGGCGTAGAAAGAGCCAATCGTAAGGCCGTTGAGGAGCTGCTCAAAGAAAACGCTCATACGGGACCTCTCCTCCTATTCAGCGGTTTGCGCCACTCGGCTTACTTGTACAGTGCGAGCTCGCCCTTATCGTCGTAGATATAGGTGTAGTAAGGAATGTCCTTGCGATCTCCACGTTCGGTGAACAGCAAGGAGCCGGTGATGCCCTTGGCGTCGGTCATCGTGCGCATGGCTGCGGCGACCTTGTCTGGATCGGTCCCGCCAGCCTTGGTGATGGCGGCGCAGAGAGCATTCAAGGCATCGGCGGCATAGACAGCCCAGATGGAGCCGGGAATCTCATTGTACTTGGCCTTGTAGGCATTCAGGAACTGCGTGGATTCAGCGTAAGTGAGGAACTGGGGCATCGGCTCGTTCAACATGAGAGCGCCTTTGATGGCGTCGTTGCCGGCGATCTTGACGAACTCGGGGGTGGGGACGGAGTTGTTGCCGACAAAGGTGCAGGTAATGCCCGCTTGGCGAGCTTGCTTGATGATCAGGCCGGCTTCGGGATAGTAGGCGGTGAAGAACAAGAGGTCGGGGTTGAGCTGTTTGATCTTGGTGATGGCGGCGGAGTAGTCGTTCTCACCGGGGGTGATGGCGTCGTAGTAGACCACTTCGGTCGTGCCGGCATCGACGTAGGGCTTCAAATATTTCATCGCATCTTCGGCGACGCCCTTGCCATAGTCCTGGTTGTCATGCATGATGGCGATCTTCTTGGCGCCCAGCTTTTCGACGGCCAGCTTGGCGAAGAACTCGGACTGGGTGTCGTCGCGCCCGGCAGTGCGGAAGAAGTAGGGACGCAACTTATCCATGGTCAGGCTGACGGCGGTGCAGCCGTAGCCAACGGAGACGACCTGGTTCTTGTCGTACAAGTCGGCGGCGGGAGCGGTGACGGAAGAACCGTAGGAGGCGATGACTTCCTTGAGGCCCTGGGAGATCAGTTTCTGGGCTGCCAAAGCGCTGTCTTTCGGGTTGGAGGCGTCATCGGCGACGACGATCTCCACTTGCTTGCCCAAGACGCCGCCCTTTGCGTTGATCAGAGCGGCCGCCACTTCCACGCACTGCTTAGCCCACTGGCCCTCGGCGGCGAAGTTGCCGGTGATGGGGGCTTGCAGGCCGATCTGGATGACCCCGGCGCTGGTTGGAGTGGGAGTGGGGGTCGGGGAAGCCGAGGTTGCCGTCGGCGAGGGGGTCGCCGTCGGGGTTGCGGGGCTGGCACAGCCAGCCAGTAGAGACAAGACCAACACTGCGCTCAGTACTACCAGTAAAATCCTTTTCAATTTGTTTCCTCCTTCGATTTAATACTATTCCAGACAATAAAACCAGACCCCTCGTTTTGCTCGAGGGCAGGCAATTTGATGCCTTTCACCTCTCCGTACCTCACCACCTTTCACGCATAGTAAGCGTATTGTAAACCGAATAAGGCTATGGGGACAGATTTGAAATCTGTCCCCATTTCTCTCATATCTACGGGGCGAGGGACAGGCTCAATACCCGCTGGTCTGATCGATCAACCCGCGTCGTCTAGCCAGCCCGTCGAACCGGCGAAAGAGCAGGATGCTGGCAACTCCCCACAAGGCAGTCACTCCGGCGAGGAGAAAGAAGAGGCCCCAGTCGCTGAGCCCGGCTAAACTCCCGCTGAAGGAGCTGCCCAGCATGACCCGGCGCATCAGCTCTAACCAGTAGGTCAAAGGGAAGAGGTAGGAGATTGCCTGAATCCAAAAGGGCAGCACATCCAAGGGAAAGACTGCGCCGCACACCAAATAGAGCACCCCGGCCACCCCCTCGGAGATCGCCCAGGCGTGGCGGGCCAGCAACAAACAGGTTCCGGCAAGAAGGAACCCCATAAAAATTAGCGCCAGCAATCCCACCAGGAAGGAGGGGAGCAGCAACCCCCAGTTCACTTGTCCCCAGGTGAGCTGAATCCCCAAGGGCCAGATCCCGATCAGCAGGGTGATCGCCACCGAGATAGAGGTGGTAATGATGTTGGCCATCCCTCTCCCGAAGAGGAAGAGGAGGATCTGCAAAGGAGAGATGTAGATGTATTTCAACATCTCGTAGTGCTCGCGGTCGTCGATGATGGCGTAGGAGATGCCCATCATGACGCGGGCGACATACATAAAAAAAGCGTTTCCCACGAACATGTGGGCGAAATAGGGGTTGGATGTGGAGCCCTGAACCACCACCAGGTACATGAAGACCAGGATGAAGGCGCCGGCCAGCGGCCGGATCAAGGTGTAGATGGCGAAGATGAAGGGGTCGGCCCAGTTGCTCTCGATCTTCCAACCGAGGATCGAGGCGGTGCGGAATTGCCGCCATACACGCTGCCAGAGCGGCAGCGCTACGAGAGGCGCGGCAGAGAGAGCTACTGCCATCGCAGCGTCAGACTCCCTTCGATGCGTGCGGCTTTCTCCATTCGCGCCAAGGAGAGCTTGGCCAGCCAGAGGAAGAAGGGGCAAAGGGCCACTAGGATCAGGCATTCCACCCAGGGGTAGAGAAAACCAAGGGTCGGGTCGGAGGAGAACATCAGTTGACGCATAGCGTCCAGACCGAGGGTCAGGGGGATCAGGGAAGCCGCCCCGGCCACCCAGGCGCCCAGGCTCTTCACCGGGAAATAGAAACCGGAGAAGAGGTAGACCGGCTCTTGCAGCAGGTTGGACATGTGCCAGGCTTCCCGCCCGTACATCAGGAAAAGGGAAGCCAGCAGCATCCCCATCCCATAGAGGGAGATCAGGGTGAGGAGAAAGACAGCGATCACCAGCCAGATGCTGGATACTTGGTAGGTCACCCCGAAGAGCAGGCTGCCGACGATCACCACGGCCGCCGCACGGATGGTGGTGGAGAGCAATCCGCCGATCCCCATCCCGCAAAGGATGGCCATCGGGGAAACGGGCGCCATGATGTAGATCTGCAAGTTGGCTGTCTCCTTCTCCCAGTACCATTGCGAGGCCATGCTCCAGAGGATGTTCAGCCAAAAAGCGGTCATCGCCCCGCCCAGAACTACGTAGGAAATAAAGTAGGGGGCGGCGTTCATGGCCTTGTAGATATAGACATAGGCTGCTACTCCCAAGAGCGGAAGGAGGCAATCGATGACCAGCCAGGAAAGCTCCCGGTTCTGGCCCACCACGCGCGGGTAGGCGCGGCCAATGATGGCGCGCAGGAAACGCTCAGTCGCTGTCGGGGTGTTCATCGGTCAGACCTCTCCCTACCAGGGCAATGAAGACATCCTCCAGGGTGGGCTCGGTGGTTCGCATGCTCAGGAGGGGCATCTTCTCCGAGGAGAGGCGAGTGATCAATCCTTGCACAACCCCTTCCCCATCCAAGACGAACTTCAACAAGGTGCGGCCTTTCTCAATCGAGGGAACCACGGAGAGGCCGCGCACGCCGGGGAAGCCGCGCAGTTCCTCCCAAGTGGTTTCCAGCCCTCCCAATTCAGCCTCGAAGAGGGTCCCGCCGGAGACGCGCCGTTTCAGCGCCACCGGGGTATCGCAGGCCAGAATGCGCCCGTGGTCAATGATCGCCACCCGGTCGCAGAGCTCGTCTGCCTCGGCCATGTAGTGAGTGGTGAGGAGAATGTTTCGTTCGGGATTTTCGGCCATCCAGGTCTTGATGTAAACGCGGATGTCGCGGGCGGCGGTGACGTCCATCCCCAGGGTGGGCTCGTCCAAAAAGAGTATCTTGGGGTCGGTGACGAAGCCGCGGCAGAAGTTCATCTTCTGGCGCATCCCGGTGGAGAGCTTGTTCTGCCGCGTGTTGGCGTCCTGGGCAAGGCCCGCCACCTCCAAGAGGCGGTCGATCCGTTGGAAGGCTGTCTTGTTGGGGATCCCGTAAAACTGGGAGAACATCCACAGTGTCTCCCGCACGGTGAGGATGCCGTAGCCGGAATACTCGCCCCCTGAGACCATGTTGATCCGTTGGCGGATCAGGTTGACATCGGACGTGACATCGAGGCCATCGACCTTGGCGACCCCTGAAGTCGGGTAAAGAAGGGTGACCAGGATCTTGATAAGAGTCGTCTTCCCCGCCCCATTGGGACCCAGCAAACCGAACAGCTCGCCGGGGGAGACCTCCAGGTTGACCCCGTCCAAGGCCCGCATGGTCTTCCCCTCACTCTTCTTCCCGATGCGGTATTCCCGCACCAGGTCAATCGTTTCAATGGCTTGGGCCATCGAGCCTCGCTTTCCTTTCTTTTCTACGCAATTTTAGGTAGAGTGCGCATTCCATCCGCTTGCGGGTCAGGGTGCAACCCAACGAATCCGGTTTGTGGAGGTCGCCAGTCTGCAGGTGAGCATTGGCATGGCAACCGCCCGAGCAGAGGGTGCGCGCCCAGCAAGTAGGACAACTCTCTTTCTCCAAGAAGCTGAGGCGGCGGAAGGCGTCCTGAGTGTCGCGCCGGGTGATCCCACTTTCAACGGCGCCTAGGATGAACCCTTCCCGCCCGATGAATTGGTGACAGGGATAAAGGGTCCCCTTCGGCGTCACGGCCAGGTATTCTACCCCCGCGCCGCAACCGGACAAGCGTTTGGAGAGGCAAGAGAGCCCGGTCGTGTCAATCTCGAAGTGGAAAAAACGCAACGTCGCACCCATATCCTCTCGCCGGGCGATCTCCTCAACCAGCCGTTCGTACTGGCGGGAGAGCTCGGGAAGGTGGCTTGGGAGGAAAGCGTACGGCGCCTCGGGGGAAGCCACCACCGGCTCCATGGAGATATCTTGATAGCCCAAGTCAGCCAGATAGAGGGTGTTGGCGTAGAAATCGGAGGTCAAGGCGGTGAAGGTGCCCCGCAAGTAATAGAGCGGTTGGGGACGATGGTCCAGAAAGCTACTGATGCGTTCCAGGACAAGGGCTTGGCTGCCCCTTCCGTCCGGAAAGGAACGCAGGCGGTCGTGATCCTGAGGCCTCCCATCGATGGAGAGGACGGTGCGCATCCCCTCCCGCCGAAGGAAGTCGCTGACCTCCTCGTCCAGAAGGAGGGCATTGGTGGTCAAGGTGAAGCGAATCCGCTTCCCCGTCGCCGCAGCTCGCCTCTTCCCATAGTGGACGGTGTCCCGCAGAACTTGAAAGTTCAGCAAGGGTTCGCCGCCAAAGAAGTCCACCTCCAGCCGGTCGAGTGGGCCCGAGTCGCGCAGGAGCATCTCGATGGCAGCCTGGGCTACATCCTTGGACATCAGCCCTCTCTCGCCCTGAAAGGATCCAGTCCCGGCGAAGCAGTAACCGCAGCGTAGGTTGCAATCGTGGGCCAGGTTCAGACAAAGCGCTTTGAGATAGGGCATGGCAGGGGGACGCGAGCCAGCGGCGGGATCAGGCCCAAGCAACTTGCCGGCGCGGTGGAAGGAATCCAATTGGTCCAAGGCTCGTTCCGCTTCGTTCCCGAAACGACCCAAGACGGCGGCCAGGCTTTCCTCCACTGTCCGGCTGCGGCCTTCCTCGATCAGTGCAGCGCCTAGGGGGTCGAGCGCGAAAAGAGATGATGAGGCCACATCAAAAAGAAGCGCCCTGCCACCCATTTGGAACAGATGGAGAGCGCTCTCGTCCCAGGGAAAGGGCAACATCTCAGGAGATCAGGCCGCGGTCAGCGCTCTCTGCCCGTCCGTTCGCAAGGCTGGTTAGCCACGGTGCAACTGGTCTTGCAGGCGGATTGGCAGGAAGAGGCGCAGGCGCGGCACTCGATGTACTTGCCATGCTGCCGCAGGCTGTCGTGCAGGTCCACTTCGGGGGAATCGATCAGCTCTACATGACATGCTGCCGCAGGCTGTTTTGTTTGCAGTTCTTCGCGCATGGTCATCATCCTCTCCAGATCAGTATCGGCAAAACAACCAAAGCTATCACGAACAGTTGACTCGCACAAGGAAGACGAAGAAGATCTTCAGCCCCGATCTGGGGATAATTAATCGCCCTGCCAGGGGCTGGACTGCCGCCGGGGGCTGGACTGCTTAATTGAGCGGCGCAGGCGGCGACCGGGTGGGCATGATCACCACATCAGCCCCCCTCACCAGCCCCTCCACCCGCTCGCGCAGATGCTCGATGGTATCCTGGACCTCGCCCATGGTCCGGTCGGCCTCAAACTCCAGGAAGAGCTCGACATAATCTCGCCCCCCGGAGTGACGAGTGCGGATCCCGTGCAGCACTGCGAAATCGTCGAAGTGTTCAGCCAGCGCGCGCATGATCAGCAACTGGTCCCGCTCCTCAAGAGCCCCATCGAGCAAGTTCAAGGCCGAGGAACGAAGGGTCTTGGTAGCGCTCAGCAGAAGGGTCAGGCCCAGAATCAGGGAAACGACAGGATCGATGTAGAAGGTCCACTGCTGGTTGGCGAAGGCCAGGATCAGGGCGAGGGAAACCACCATCAGCAGGTTGGAGAGCAACTGGTAGCCGTAGAGACGCCGTTGGGCGGTGATCGTGGGGGAGTCTGTTTTCCTCTCTAAGACGAGGTTCCTGCTGTACACCCAACCGTTGATCAATACGTAGGCGCCGTTGCAGGCCAGTCCCATGATGATGCCGAAGCCGGAACTGGGTCCCGGGTTGATAAACTTCCAAACGGCAATGCCTACGATCATCAGGAAAGAGAGGATCATCATGCCGGCGATGCCCATGCTGGAGACGTTCTCCAGCCGCCCATGGCCAAAAGCGAAGGCTTCCTTGTCGCCGCGGGTCACCGCGCGGATGGTCAACCAAGCTGTAAGAAGGGCGAGAAAGCCGATCAGGGTGACCGCGAAGTCCGCCCAAAGAGCCAGCGAGTTGGCCATCATGGCGTAGCTGAAGGTAAGCAGGAGAGCGATTAAGCGGGTCAGCAGGCCGTTTCGGGAGATCGCTTCCTTATTTACTTCCGCTTTCGCGGGGGTGTCAGTGGGTTTTAAGGAATTGCCGCCCTCCAATGTGCTCATATATTATTCTCCCAGATTCGACCCTTCCGGATCAAGAGTGGATCAGCGCAAGATGAAGCCGTCGCGAAGAGGGTCGCTCGGGTCGATCCAAAGCTCGCTTCGCCCGATGATGGAGGCGCTGCCGCTGATCTCCGGGATCACCGCTGGGTACGGCCCGAAAGTGGTCTCTTGGAAGACCTTGCCGGTGAAACAGGTTCCCAGAATGCTCTCCACCGTGAAGGGCGCCCCTAAGGCGATCTCCTTGCGCGCGTAATGCAAGGCGGCGCGCGCGCTGAGGCCGGTGCCGGTAGGGGAGCGATCCACTTCCCCGTCGGCGAAAATGCAGACATTGCGGCTGTGATGGTTGGGGTCGAGCGCCGGTCCGACCAGGATCGCGCCGTAGAGGAATCCGAGATCCTCCTCGAAAGGGTGGCGGATCTCCCGTGATGCCATCACCGCTCGCTTCACCCGCATCCCCACATCAATCAAAGGTCGAAAGTGTTCGCCGGTCAACCCGACTCCCAGATCCTCCGCCCGGACGAAAGCGTAGAAGGCGCCGCCGAAAGCGACGTCGTAACGCACCGGCCCGATTCCAGGCACTTCCACAATTTCATCAAGGGCGTAGACGAAGGAGGGGACGTTGCGGAAGGAGACGGACTTCACTTTCCCGCCCTGGCGGTGGGCTATTGCGGTGACGCGGCCGGCCGGGGTATCCATGCGGAGGACCGGGTGGTCGCCCTCTTTCTCGATTAAACCGGTATCCAGCAAGACAGTGGCTAGTCCAATGATGCCGTGTCCACACATCGTGCTGAACCCCTCGTTGTGGGTGAAGAGCGCTCCCAGGTCGCCATCTGGGGTCACTGGCGGGGTGAGGATGGCCCCGTACATGTCAGCATGGCCGCGCGGCTCCCACATCATCGCCCGGCGAAGGTGATCGTAACGCTCTTTCATCACTCGCCGTTTGGCCAGAATGGTATCGCCGGGGAGTTCCGGCAGGCCGTCCAGGATCACCCGAAGGGGCTCGCCGGCGGCGTGCGCGTCGATGGCAGTAATGCAGACCCAGTCCGCAGGCGGATTCCAGTTCAGTTTCATGACAGGCTCCTTATAGTTGGATCTCCTGGCTGAGTCCCCTTTCCCGCGCCAGGGCAACAACACGGGCGGCAGTGACAGCATCCTGCAAGGCCAGGCCGACTGATTTGAAGATGGTGATCTCTCGAGGATCAGTGCGCCCTTCGACCTTTCCCGCCAAAAGCTCGCCCAGCTCCCCGGCGATGGCGGCGAGAGTCAGCGACCCCTCGGCCACCGCCATCAGTAGATCGCCGGCCTCCGCTTCCGCAGCGCGGCGAAGATCAACGAAGAGGCGGCTGCGGCGAAGGGTCTCGCTATCTAACTCGCGCATGGTCGGGGTGTAGGCGCCAATGGCGTTGATGTGCGCGCCCGGCTGCAGCCAGACACCTTCAAAGACCGGCTCCTTGGCATTGGTCGCTGTGGCGATGATGTCGGCCTCCTCCACCGCCTGCCGTACCTGAAGAGCCGGCCGCACCGGGATCCCCAGCCTCTCGCTCATGCGCGCGCAAAAAGCGGCTTCTCGGGAATCCCCTGCGCTGATCACCCAGACTTGCTCGATGGGCCGGACCAAACAGACCGCTTCCAATTGCGGTCCGGCTTGGGCGCCCACCCCGAAGAGAGTCATCGTGCGACTCTCCGTCCGGGCAAGCAAACGAGTCGCCACGCCGCAGACAGCCCCCGTGCGCATCGCCGTGAGATATTCGCCGTCGAGGATGGCCTCCAGCTTCCCCGTGCGGGGGTCGTGCAATAGAAGGGTTGCGTGGATGCTCGGCAGGCCGAACTGCCGAAGATTGTCGGAAAAGACGGTCACTACCTTGACTGCCAGCGCCCCGGGGTCGCCGTCCACGAACACCGGCATCGAAAGGTGAGTGCCGTGATATGGAGCCACCGGAGTCACTGCCCGCTGCGGCATCGCCACCCTCCCTTCGGCCAGCCGGCGAAAGCCATCCTCCACCGCTTCCATGGCCAAAGGCATCGTTAAGATGCTCTCGACCACGCTGCGATTCAACAGGAGCGTCATCGTCCCTTCCTTTCCAGCGAACCCGGAGTGAGAACCTCCCGGTCGCCACGCCATCCCCGGTGGGCTGCAGCCCTACTTCACGGCTTTCAGGGGCTTTCCGCAGCAGATCAAGTCACAGGGTCCGTCACAGGAGCAGACTTCCTCGATCACCACAACCAGCCCGCAGTCGGGGCAGGTCAATTTGGTTCCCGCCTTCAGCGCGGCTTTCCTCTTCTTGGCTGGGGCGGCCTGGCTACCTATCGCCTCCACATTGCTTTTCTCCGTACTTTCCTTGGCTGGTCTCTTGCAGGGCATCTTCGTTTCTCCTTCGCCTTCGATTTGGGTCATCACCACGATGACTCTGGCTTGATTATAGAACCTGCGGCTCTAAAATGATTGAGACAGCCTTCCAAATGAGGGAATAAGCAAGGCATGGATTTGGTAAGAGGGTAAGAAACCTCGAAAGGAGGCCACAAGATGTCGAACATCAACTTATTAGAGACTGCTATGTTGAAAGAGGTCGCCGCCGCTGATTTTTATCGCGAGATCGCTGAACGGATCAGCAATAAAACCGGAAAGATCAAGTTTATGGAACTTTCCCACGAGGAAGAAGAGCACCTGGAGGCGCTGAAGAGGTGGTACGCCAAAGAGAGCGGCGGTAAGGCATTTGACCCGGAGACAGCCTGTTGCCGTCTGGATTACTCTTTCCCCCAGGGCGCCGTCTTCGATGGGGCGTCCGCCCTGGAAGCAATCAGCGTGGGGATCAGCGCCGAGAAAGAGTCGGTCGATCTCTACACTTCCTTCCGTGAAGAGGTCGCCGACGAGGAGGCGAGAAAAACATTGGAGCGTTTGATCGAGTTCGAGAAGGGCCATGTCCGTCGTCTTCAACAGGAATACGACGCGGTCCTTCACCACTTCTATTGGATATAGAAGACATGCTGCCGCAGGCTGTTTAGAGATGCTGCCGCAGGCTGTTTAGAGATGCTGCCGCAGGCTGTTTAGAGATGAATAGCCCACGGCAGCTCGATAGCCCCCGGCAGGGTGTCCTGTGTCGAAGTACTGCAGATAGGCGCGGGAGGGTCACCCTCGGGCTGGTTGCTCCCCAGAACGGTCGGCTTCCGTCTTGTTGCTGCTGATGCCGCACTGGGGCGCCGCGGTCCCATGGATAGTCAGATCTAAGGGGACAGATTTGAAATCTGTCCCTTAGAGACCGCAGGCTTTTCCGTATCATTCCCCGCTCAACCGATGGGCGGGGTTTTTTTTGCTAGAATGTATCGAATGCCGGAACAAAAGAAGTTTGCCCATATCGCCATTGAGGGTCCTATCGGGGTGGGAAAAACCTCCCTCACCATGCTCCTCTCGTGGGAATTAAACATGAAGCCGTTCTTCGAGCCGGTCGACCGGCACCCCTATCTGGCTGATTTTTACTTGGACAGCGAGCGCTTCGCCTTCCCAACCCAGCTCTTTTTTCTGGTCAAGCGATTCCAAAAACAGAAACGCTTGCAGAAGCTGAGGCAAGCCCAAATGGTCGTCTCCGACTTCTATTTCCAGAAGGATCTGATCTTCGCCGCCCTCAATCTGCAAGGGAGGGACAAAGACCTCTATGATGGGGTGATCGGGGAGATGCTGCCCTTCGTCGAACAACCTGACCTGATCCTCTACTTGGACGCCCCCCTGGCTGACTTGATGGAACGAATCCGCCGCCGCGGCCGCCAAGCCGAAAGCTCTATCAGCGAATCCTACGAGGATGCCTTACGGGTGGCCTACCAGCAGTTCTTCCAGGATTTTCAACAAGCCCCTCTCCTGCCGATTGACACCACCTTCCTCGATTTCGTCAACCGCGAGACTGACAAACGAGCTATCTTGCAAGTCGTGCGGAGCGCCCTGCGATGAGTCCTTTACCGCCGCCGGCGCCCTTCGTGGCTATCGCCGGGAACATCTCGGTGGGGAAGTCGACACTATGTGAGATCCTCGCCGCCCGCTGGGGCTGGGTTCTCTTTAAGGAACCGGAGATGACCAACCCTTACTTGGCCGACTACTACCTGGAACCATCCCGTTGGGGGATCCACTCCCAGATGCACTTTCTGTTGGAGCGCTACCAGGGGCACTTGCGCCTCCAACAGCGTGAGACGCCGGCCTTGCTGGACCGCACCATCTATGAGGATGCCGAGGTCTTCGCCTACTCCATCTTGGACGCGCGCGACTGGAACACCTACCGTCGCTTCTACCACCTGGCCCTGCGCCTTCTTTCGCAACCGCGCCTGGTAGTGTATCTGCGAGCCAAGCCGGAGACGCTGCTGGGCCGCATGCGCTTGCGCGGCCGCCGGTACGAGCAATCCGTCAGCTTGAGCTACTTGTCTGGATTAAACCGTCGCTATGAGGAATGGGCCGGCCGATTTCGCCGTGCCCCGCTCCTGACTATCGAGACTGAAGACCTCGATTTCGTCCGTTCCTCGGCAGACCTGGAGCGGGTCGTGGAACAGGTGGAAGATGCCCTCCACCGCCAGGAGAGCTTCTCCCTATTCGAGGCAGAGGAGGAAAGGAAGGTACGCCGCTCCTTATGGTAGAATGAAAAAGAGTCTCCGAGGAGGCCATCCCAAGTGAATGAAGGATTACAGCCTGCGGCAGCAGGTATTGTCGATGATCTGGGGGAAATCCTGCAGGTTCTCCCGCCGCGAGTGCATGACTGTTTGCTGCAGTTCGAGCAGCTCAATGACTTGATCGAAGTGGTTTTGGATTTGGGGCGCCCGCCGGAAGCCCGTTTTCCCCATCAGTTCTACTACCTCAGTGAAGATCCTGTGACCATCTCTGACCTAACTTACGTGGTAGAGCATATCGGCCGATTCGGCCCGGATCACCGTGCCGGCATCCAGCGCACGCTGCATCGCATCTCCAGTTTGGTGAATCGCAGCGAGGAAGTAATCGGCCTCACTTGTCGCGTCGGGCGGGCGGTCTTCGGCACCGTGGAGATCCTCCGCGACGTCGCCGAGTCCGGACAAAGCATCCTCATCCTGGGACCGCCCGGGGTCGGCAAGACCACCCTCCTGCGGGAGATGGCGCGCGTCTTGGCCGATGAGCTGAATAAAAGAGTGATTGTCGTGGACACCTCCAACGAGATCGCCGGCGACGGCGACATCCCACATCCGGCTATCGGCCACGCTCGGCGCATGCAGGTGCCGCGCCCTGAACTCCAGCATGAAGTCATGATTGAGGCAGTGGAGAACCACATGCCTGAGGTGATCATCATCGACGAGATCGGCCGGGAACTGGAAGCGATGGCTGCCCGCACCATCGCCGAGCGCGGCGTGCAACTGGTGGCTACAGCGCATGGGAACACGCTGGAGAACCTGGCTCAGAACCCCACCCTTTCCGACTTGATCGGAGGGATCCAGGCGGTAACCCTCTCCGACGAGGAAGCCCGCTATCGCGGCACCCAAAAGACCGTGCTGGAGCGTCGCGCCCCGCCGACTTTCAACATCCTGGTGGAGATGAAAGACAGAGAGACGGTGGCCATCCATAAGGACGTTGCGGCGACAGTCGATTCCATGCTGCGCAACGTGCTGCCCCGCCCCGAGATCCGCTCGCGGTCGCCGGAGCGGGCGCGCGAGTTGCAGGAAACCATCGATCGCGCTCACCAAAACTCCGAGGAGATCGGGGAAAAGGAGGAAGCGGAAGGCCTGCGCAAGACCGGTCCAATCCAGATCTACGCTTTCGCTGTCTCCCGCAGCCGGATCGAACGGGGAATCCAAGACCTCGGCCTGCCGATCACCGTGACCCGCAACCTCAACGATGCCCAGGTAGTGGTGACGATAAAATCACAAGAGAAGCGCCAACCTTACCTATTGGCCCAAGCCCAAGGACTGAATATCCCCGTCTACGTGCTGCGCAACAACGCCAGCGGGCAGATCCGCGCCTTTCTCCGAAGACTCTACGGGATGCCGGAACGGGATTGGGACTTTAAACTGATGGAGAGGACCGAGGAAATGATTATGAAGACCGCCCGTAGCCGACAGCCGGCTGATCTTCCGCCCGAAGCGCCCCAGATCCGCCGCTTGCAACACCAGATGGCCGAGCGCTACGGCATGCGTTCGGAAAGCCGCGGCGAGGAACCAAACCGTCACGTCGTGATCCTCCCGGCGGAGTCCGAGCCATGAGGGGTTTCTTCATCACTTTGGAGGGGATCGACGGGTGCGGCAAGAGCACCCAAGCCCAGTTACTGGCCGCCCAACTGCGCGAGTTGGGGTTTCCTGTCCTGGTCACCGGCGAACCGGGGGCTACCCGCATCGGCTCCCAGATCAGCCGCATCCTCTTGGACCCAGCGAATCTGGAGCTCTCGCCGATGGCGGAAATGCTTCTCTATTTGGCGGACCGCGCCCAACATCTGATCGAGAAGATCCTGCCCGCCTTGGAGGGTGGTCAAGCGGTGATCTGCACTCGCTTCCACGACTCCACGCTGGCCTACCAATGCTGGGGGCGCGGCCTACCTTATGAGGAAGTGCGGCAAACCTGCCTCTTCGCCAGTGGGGGACTGCAGCCCGACCTCACGGTGGTCTTGGATATGGAACCCAACGCGGCGCTGGAGCGGACTTCCGGCGACCGCTTGGAGGCGGAAGGACTTGGCCTGCAGGAAAAGGTCCGAGAAGCCTACCTGGCTTTGGCCATCCATGACCCGGAACGGATCCGCATCGTCTCGGGGGAGGGTCGAGCCAAAGAAGTCTTGGGGCGCATTTGGCGCTGGGTTCTGTATCTTCTCGAGCAAAGCCCCCACGGTTGTGCGCCTCCGGTGATCCCGGAGTGAAGGAGGTACACGCATGAAGCTGCTGATTGTCATCGTTCAGGACAAGGATGCCGAGGCATTGCTCTCCACCCTGACCCAGAAAGGTTACCGCGCCACCAAGATGGCCTCCACCGGAGGGTTCCTGCGGGAAGGGAACTCGACCATCTTCCTCGGGGTGGATGACGACAAAGTGGAGGAGATCCTCTCTGTCGTTCGCGAGCGTTGCCATAAGCGGGAACACTTCATCAACCCGGCCCCGTATGCACCCAGCGCTCCCGGCAGTTACATCCCCTACCCGATGAAGGTGGAGATCGGGGGAGCCACCATCTTCGTGGCGCCGATCGATTATTTTGAGCGTGTTTGAGCGATTCGACCAAAATCGATGAGCGAGCTTTTTTCCGCCATCGTTGGACACACGCGGGTCAAGGCGCTGTTGACGCGGGCAGCGCGAGGGACCCCTTCGCACTCCTATCTCTTTTTCGGGCCGGAGGGAGTCGGCAAGATGCTCATGGCTCGCGCTTTCGTCCGAGCTTTGGTTTGCCCACGGGCGATCGATGGTTGCCAATGCTCCTCTTGCCGCCTGGTAAGCGCCGGAACGCACCCCGACTTGCGCGTACTCTCCTTGGGCGATGAATCGATCAAACTCGAGGAGACCCGCCACCTGCGGAAATCCAGCATGATGAGCCCCATCCTTTCTCCCTACCATATCAATGTGATCGACCGGGCCGATCGTCTCACCGTCGAAGCGTGCGCTTCCCTTTTGAAGCTGCTGGAAGAGCCGCCGCCAGCGGTGGTGAACATTCTCGTCAGCGCGTGGCCGGACGCCCTGCCGGCGACGATTCGCTCCCGCTGCCTGGAGATACCCTTCGGCTACCTTTCGCGAGTGGACCTGACCGCTCACCTAAAAGCACGCGGGGTCGGGATCTCTGGGGTGGGCGGAGTTCCCCGCCCCGGAGGCGCCCTTCCCGAACCGGAGCTATTGGCGCGCGTTGCCAGCGGGCGCATGGGGGAAGCTTTACGTTGGAGCGAGCCGGAGGCCTGGAAGAGACGCCGGCGCTATTTGGAGATCTCTTGGGAGGTTGCTGCCGGCGCTCCTTCTTTTGATCAAAGCGACGCTATCTTGAAAGAGAAGGATAAACGCGCTGCGGTAGATTTTCTGCGTACCCTTTATTGCGCCTGGCGCGATTTAAGCCTATGGTGTGTTGAACCGCAAGCAGTCATCAATACCGACCAAACACAGCATCTTGCGCAGATCGCCCCGCGCCGGTCTCCCGCTGCCTGGGCCAACGGCTGCCGTCTGATCGAGGATGTCTTGGGACTATCCACCAGCCCAGTGAATATGGGCATGCTGCTTCCCGTGCTGCTCTTTCAATTGACCTCCGGTCAATTCGGACCTCCGGTCAATTCGGACCTCCGGTCAATTCGGACCTCCGGTCAATTCGGGGCGAATCCGGGGCGCCCCGAGTCCTTCATGAGGATGCTGGGCCAACCCAAAAACAAAGGATTTGAGGGTACGGTGGACCAAAAAGGTCGCGAGGGCGCTGGCGCCCTCGCAGTGTGGAACGAACAAACTGGAGGAAAGACGTGCCGAACCTAAAAATCGTCGGTGTGAAAATCCAGGAGATGAGCCATCTGCAATATTTCGACGCTGGCCTTCTGGATCTAATACCGGGGGACGAGGTGATTGTAGAGACAGGAAGAGGGATCGAGATGGGCGCCATTACCGGCAGCCCACACGAGCCGCTTCCCCCCGGGGATGCTGCCTCCGCCGGAGGAGCAAGTCTACCCCGAGTTACCCGTTTGGCTACCGAGAGAGACAAAGAGCGGCAGGCTGAGAACCGAGAGGACGAACAGCGAGCGTACCATATCGCCAAAGAGAAGATTCAAGAGCACAACCTGCCGATGAACCTGGTCTCCGTTGAGTACCTCTTCGACCGCTCTAAATACATCATTTACTTCACTGCCGACAATCGTGTGGATTTCCGTGACCTGGTACGCGATCTGGCTTCTACCCTTCACTGCCGCGTGGAGCTGTGGCAGATCGGCGCCCGCGACGAGACCAAGTTCTATGGCGGATTGGGAATCTGCGGCAGGACCTTGTGCTGTAATACCTTCCTTAAAGAATTCGCCCCGGTGACCATCAAGATGGCCAAAGATCAAGGCTTGGCCCTCAATCCGTTGAAGATCTCCGGCATCTGCGGTCGCTTGATGTGCTGCTTGCGTTACGAGCATGATACCTACCGCGAGGCCCGTTCCCGTCTTCCGCGCGAGGGTACAACGGTGATGACGGTGAAGGGGAAGGGCCGCGTCAGCGAGTTGAACGCGCTGAAGGAATCGGTGACGGTGGTGTTGGAGAGTGACGCACGGGTGGAATGCCTGGCCGACGAAGTGTGGCTTCCAGGGGAACGCCCCGAGCTGGAGCGAAGCCTGGAGGAGGGGATGCGCCCGGCGCACGCCGAGCGAAGCCGAGTAAGACCGGTAGAGAGATCAAGCAGCCGGGGGGACAAACAGGGAAGTGAAGAGCAACGACAGCGCCTCGGAGTCGCCCATGACCAAACCGCCGCTTCCCTCCAGGCGCCGAAACCGGATGAAGCCCGTCCGAAGCGCCCCGCCGAGCCGGAGGGAACAACCGGGGAACAACCCAAAGCAGTTCGCCAACGCGGCAAGCGAACGAAGGGACGGGGCAAACCAAGAGGGCAGCGCCCCAGCCAACAAGATGGCCCCCGGCAGGTAGATAGCCCCCGGCAGGGCGTCCCGCTCTCCTCCCCGGAAAAAGAAGCGCTACCGCGAAAATCAGAGGAGGTGGAAAAGAAGAAACGCCGGCGAGGAAAGCGACGGCGCGGCGGCAGGAAGGAACAAGGAGATGGGATCGACCCACACGCTGAAGCTAACTAAGGCGAAGCTGCCATTGGAGGGCCGCTGGCAGGAATCCGACCTGCTCGTTGGGGAAGGCAAAATTCTGGCTATCGGCGATCTGAGGTCCGTCCCCGTAGATGAGACTTGGGATCTCTCCGGCCAACTCCTCCTGCCTGGCGCCGTTGACCCCCACGTCCATCTCGACGATCCGGGTTTCACCTGGCGTGAGGATTTCGCCAGCGGCACCGCCTCGGCCGCCCTCGGTGGAGTCACCACGGTGATCGATATGCCCGAGACGTCGCTACCCAACTGTCGCACGCCGCAAGGTCTGCTGGCCAAGTGGGAGGCAGTGCGCGGCAAAGCCTGGGTGGACTATGCCTTTTGGGGCGGGGTCACCGGCGAGGAAGTGCAGGACGGCTCCTACGGTGAAACGATGACTGCCCTGGCCTTGCTGGGGGTGGTCGGGTTCAAGGTCTATGGCGTTTCCGGGATGGAGACCTACCCCCGCGTAAGCAATAGTGAGATGCGCGCGGTGATGACCAAAGCGGCCCACCTTGGCTTGCCGGTGGCTTTCCACGCCGAGGATCGCGATATCGTCGAAGAATCCCTCCGTGGCGTACAACAGAGAGGTGGGGTCGGTTGGAGCGACTACCTGAACTCCCGACCGGCGGTGGCGGAGTGGGTAGCGGTGGCTTCCGCCTTGCAGTTGGCACGGGAGACTGGCGCCCACCTGCACATCGTCCACCTCTCCAGTGGCGTCGGGGTGGAGCTGATCGCCGAGGCGAAAGCGAAAGGACTGCCGGTCTCTGCGGAGACTTGCCCGCAGTATCTTCTCCTTACTGAACAGGACTTCGCCCGTTGGGGAGCGCGGATGAAGACCACTCCGCCGGTGCGTGCGCGATGGGATCAAGAGATGCTCTGGCAGGGCTTGCGCGATGGGGTGCTGGACTTCGTGGCTACCGACCACGCCTCGTGCCGATACCCCGAGGAGAAAGAGACTCCCGACTTCTTTGACGCCTACGCCGGGATCCCCGGGCTGCAGACCCTTCTCCCCTTGCTCTGGGAGGAGGGGTACGTGAAGGGGCGCCTCTCCCTGGAGCGCTTCCTGGCTGTCACAGGGAAGCGTGCCGCGGAGCTTTATGGCCTCTCTCCACGCAAGGGGCGGCTGGCTGTCGGGGCTGATGCCGACCTAATTGTGCTGGACCCCCGGATTCGCTGGAATATCCGGGCCGAGGATCTGCTTTCCAAGGGACGATACACTCCCTTTGCCGGGCGGGAGATTTGCGGCCGCATTGAAAAAGCGCTGGTTCGTGGTAGAATCGCCAGCTTAAAGGGGGAGGCGGCCAAAGAGCCGTTGGGCGATTGGGTAAAGCGTAGGTGAGAGAGTATGCCGATTTACGAATATCAGTGCAAACAGTGTCATCAGTGCTTTGAGTTCCTGGAGGGGCTGGGGCGAGGCGAGAATACGCCGATCTGCCCGAACTGCCACTCGCGGAAGGCAGAACGTATCCTATCCCGCTTCTCCTTCTTCGACAGCTCCAATTCCTGGTCGAAAAGCTCGAAAAGCGAAGGAGACGCTGCGGCCAAAACGAGCGGTGGAGACGCTGCGGCCAAAACGAGCGGTGGAGACGGTGCATCCAAAACAAGTGGCGGAGACGCTGCCGCCAAAACGAGCAAGAGCTGAAGAAGCAGGGGTTCTTGCGGAGTCCAATAAAGTGATATAGGAGCAATGATGGAACCTGAGATCACTTCCCTGATCCAACCGTCTCACCTTCAAGAACTAGCCAGGCTGTGGCAGGGCGTTCCCCCCCAGGCTCCCCTGGATGATGTGGAGAACTTGGTTTATCCGTTCTTTTGCCAGGGCCGGCCGCGTATTCTCCGTCTAGCCCACGAGTCTCGCCGCACCCTTCAGCAAGTGTGTGCGGAGCTGGACTGGATCCGCTATCTGACCAGCGGTGGAGTCCCAGCGGCCGCCCCAGTCCCTTCCTGCAATGGTCGCCTGGCTGAGGTCATTGAAGTGCCCGGCTCCACTTTTGTCGCCTGTGTTTTTGAGAGGGCGCCCGGCGGACCCCCTCACTTGGATGACCCGAATTTGGATCAGGAAGCTTTTTACCGGGAGTGGGGCCGCATAGTGGGACGAATGCACGCACTCACCAAAAGCTACGATCCGGGGCCGTACAGGGGCCATCGCTCGAGCTGGCGCGAACAAGCCTCCGGCCTTGATTTGCACCGTGCTGGAGAGATTATTCCACCGGAGGAAAAGGCAGCAGTGGCCCGAGCTGAGGAGCTGTCCGCTTTCCTGGACAGCCTGCCTACCGACCTTGACAGTTACGGGCTTGTTCATGACGACCTGAACAGCACCAATTTCTTCCTCGATGGGCAGCGGATTACCCTCTTCGATTTCGATGACTGCTGCTACGACTGGTT
>CAYXFH010000105.1:0-6335 GCA_964464245.1 uncultured bacterium | reverse complement strand
TCTCCAGCTTCCAGAACCAACTCTACATGCTTTACAGACCAGAGGGCTTCGATGCCCAGGATCTGAAGGTAGAGGTCAATGTCTCGCATGGCTCTGAAGGTAGGCGATTTGCTGGTAGAACACAAAATAACCCACAGCGCCTAATTACTTGACCACTTGATTACTTAACTACTAAAGAAACAGTCGAATCACCAGATAAGCCAAGGCGCCAACCCCGGCTGCCACCGGGATGGTGAAGATCCAGGCCCAGACGATGGAGCGAGCCACTCCCCAGTGCACCGACTTGACCCGGCGAGCCGAGCCCACCCCCATGATCGCCCCGGTGATGGTATGGGTGGTGGAGACGGGGATGCCCAAGAGAGAGGAGCCAATGATGGTGATGGCCCCCGCTGTCTCGGCGCAAAACCCGCCCACCGGCTGCAGCTTGGTGATCTTGCTGCCAAGTGTCTTGACGATGCGCCACCCGCCCGAGAGAGTCCCCAAAGCAATGGCGGCGTAGCACATCAAGATTACATAGAAGGGGATGTCGTAGGTCGGAAGATAGCCGGATGTAAACAGAACCATAGCGATGATCCCCATTGTTTTTTGGGCATCGTTGGTGCCGTGGCCCAAAGAATAGGCCGCGGCTGATACCAGTTGAAGGCGGCGGAAAGTGTGGTCGACGCGGTAGGCGCTTCGTTTGCGATAAAGCCAAAAGATGAAGAGCATGAAGCTGTAGCCCAAGATCAGACCGATGAGGGGGGAGATGATGATGAAAGCCAGCACCTTCAACCACCCGCTCAGGATCAACACCGAGAAGCCGGACTTGATAACCGCCGCGCCGGCGTACCCGCCGATCAAGGCGTGCGAGGAGGAGATCGGCAGGCCCAGCCACCAGGTCAGCAGATTCCAGAAGATGGCCCCCAACAATCCAGCGAGGATGACGTAGACATCGGTGCTGGCGATATCGACCAGCCCTGCGCCAATGGTGTGCGCTACTCCGGTGCCGAAAGTGAAGGCTGCCACGAAATTAAAGAATGCTGCCCAGATCACCGCCAAGCGTGGAGTCAGCACTCGGGTAGATACAACTGTGGCGATGGAGTTCGCGGCGTCGTGAAAACCGTTGAGGAAATCGAAGATTAGGGCAACACCGATGATCACGATCACAAGGGCCAGCATTTTTCCGAGGGTATTCTATCAAAATGCTGCGCGGGTCGCTGCCGTTGCTTAGACGGGATGGAAGTGGTTTCGGACCGCCGTTTCCCGTCTAACCGGTCATGAGGCCTTCTCCGACTTTACCGATCATGACCCGACGTCCGCGGGAGGAATTTCGGCGAGTTGGGTATACTAGGAAGTTATCAAAATGACTCAAATCACGATGAGCGTCTGGAAACACCGCGGCTATTTTTTCGATATGGACGGAACCTTGCTCCGCGCCCCGGAAGAGGATTTCTATCAGACGATGGGCCGGTTGGGCTTCTCCTATTCCCTGGAAGAGGTCTACAGTGCCTACTATGCCGCCCGGGAATGGTACCGTCAATCAAGCTTTCGTCTCAATTCGGGGGAAGAGATCTGGCGCGCTTTCGCCGGCCGGATCTTCCAGAGCCTGGGACTGGACGAGAGAGGTTCCCTCGGGTTGGATCTGACCGATCTGGCCGGGCGTTTGCGCGAGGAGATGGACCGCCGGGAAGGGGATCGTCTCTACCCCGAGACGCGCCCCGTGCTGCAGCGGCTATTCTCGGATGGTTGCGCCTTGGCTCTTATCTCCTCTCGCCCCGGGGAGGGGGTCCGGCAGAAGCTGGCCTCCTTCCAGCTCACTTCGTTCTTCACGGCTGTAATCGCACGCGAAGACGCCCCGGCCATCAAGCCCTCCCCCCTTCCCTTTCGCTTGGCGCTGGAGATGACCGGCTTGACTGCCGAGCAGTGCGTCTACGTCGGCGATATGCCCGAGGAGGATGTGGAGGGAGCGCAAGGGGTGGGGATGCAACCCTACTTGGTGGACCGGAGAGGCCGTTACCCCGAGGCGCCCCATGTCCTGCGCGATCTAAATGAATTGTTGAGAAGGGAGAAACTGGAATGAAAGAACGGATGCCCCCCAACCAGCGCTTTTCCAAAGCGCTGATTCCACTGCATATCGAGAACCCCATCCCCTCGCTGGCTCCTGAGGCTTGGACCTTGAAGGTGGATGGTTTAATTGAGACGCCTGTTCTCTGGACCTTGCCTCAATTACAGAGCACCTTCGATGAACTGCTGGTGGGTGATTTCCACTGCGTAACCGGATGGAGCGCCTTCGATCTGCGGATGGGCGGTCTCACTTTCGCCCGCTTGCTGGAATTGGTTCAGCCCAAGCCGGAAGCCCGTCATGTATTATTCCAAGCGGAAGGACTTTACTCCACCAACCTCCCCTTGGACTACCTGCGCAAGGAACCGGCTATCATCAGTTGGAAGCTGAACGGGTCGCCCATTCCTCCCTCCAATGGAGGCCCCCTGCGGTTTTTCGTGCCTGGGAAATATGCCTACAAGGCGATCAAATGGCTGCGCTCGATCCGCTTCCTGGCAGAGGAGACGCTGGGGTATTGGGAAACGCGCGGTTACTCCAATTCCGCCGACCCCTGGAAAGAGGAGCGCTACGACTGAGATGACCCTTGCTTCCGAAGAGACCATCACACTCAAACCCACCAAAAAGCAGCCCGGCTTGGTGCGCGCCACCCGGGCCGTCGTCGACCTGGGGGCGATCCGGGCTAACACGGCGCGCATCAAGGAGAAGATCGGATCCCGCTGTAAGCTGATGGCTGTGGTCAAGGCCGACGGCTACGGCCATGGCGCAGTCCCTGTCACCCAGGCGGCGCTGGCTGGCGGGGCTGACTACTTGGCCGTAACCCGGCCGGAAGAGGGTCGCTCCTTGCGGGCCTCCGGTATTCTCTGCCCGATCCTGATCTTTGGCCTGATCGAGCCCAGCGAGGCTGAACAGGTCGTCGCCCTGGGACTCACCCAGACCGTGGCTACTCTGGAGCTGGCCGAAGCGTTGGATCGAGCTGCCTTCCGCCAGGGGCGCAAGGCGGTGGTGCATCTGAAAGTGGATACTGGGATGGGCCGTATCGGCGCTCAACCGGAGGATGCCCTTCCCCTGGCACGAGCTATCTCCCGCTTGCCGCACCTGGAACTGGAAGGGTTGTTCAGCCACTTCGCCGCAGCCGACGCGCTCGACAAGCGTTACGCCATCGAGCAGATGGAGAAGTTCGATCGAGTTCTGGCCGCTCTTCAAAAGGAGGGCATTGAAGTACCCATCAAGCATTTCGCCAACAGCGCCGCAACGCTCGATCTGCCTGATTCTTACTATGACATGGTCCGGCCCGGCCTTCTGCTCTATGGTGTTTACCCCACCGCCGAGGTCCAGCGAAGCATCCCTCTAGTCCCAGCGATGGCCCTGACCACTCGCGTGATGGCGGTCAAGCGGGTCCCGGCCGGGAGCAGCATCAGCTACGGATGCACCTTCACAGCCGCCCGGGAAACTCTCGTCGCTACCTTGCCGGTGGGATACGCCGACGGGTACAGCCGCTTTCTCTCCAACAAAGCCGAGGTGATCCTGCGGGGCCAGCGGGTCCCACAGATTGGAACCATCTGCATGGACTTGACCATGGCCGACGTTACCGCCTTGGGCGATGTGCAAGCTGGCGAAGAGGTGCTTGTCTTTGGCCCGGGATTGCCGGTCGACGAATTGGCGGCAAAGATTGGAACGATCAGCTACGAGATCCTTTGCGCCATTGGCAAGCAAGTCCCCCGCCTCTACCTGAATCCACCGGAGGGATTCGGTAATGGAGGATCATAGGAGGGGAGGGGAACTGATCTCCTCATTGGTGGCGATTCCCAGTCCCAATCCGCCTGGGAACGAGCGCCCTCTCGCCCTTTGGATTGCGGCATGGTTGGATCGACGAGGAATCTCCAGCGCGTTGTTGGATTTTGCGCCGGGACGCTCCTCCCTGGCTGCGACGATCCCGGGACGGGAAGGGGGAGTGTTGCTGCTGTCCGGCCACTTGGATACGGTCAGCCCAGGCAGCGCCGGCGGGCCCTCTTCGTCCCAGGGATGGCAGGCCGATCCCTATCTGCCCCGCATCGAAGGCGATCAGCTTTTCGGGCTGGGAGCAACGGATATGAAGGGGGGAGTGGCCATGTTGCTGGAAGCCTTCGTCGCCGTTGCTGAACGGGCCCGGCGCGAGGGTCCGCCTCGCTGCTCCGTGCGACTGTTGTTGTCCGCCGATGAAGAGGACGGCTATCGCGGCGCAGCCGCCCTGGCTGAGGCCGGCCTGGCGGAAGGCGCGCTCTTCACCTTGATCGCTGAGCCCACTGCCGGCCAGATCCTGGTAGGGGAGCGCGGGGAGTTTTGGCTGCGGGCATCTTTCCAAGGCAAGGAAGCTCATGGCTCCACCCCCGCCCTTGGGGTCAACGCGGCGATGGCCTGCGCGCGATTCCTCTTGGCGATCCAGTCGAAGGTTGACGCGCTCCCGCCCACTCCTCTTCTGGGAGGGGCCACGCTCAATGTCGGCCGGATGGAAGGGGGCCGTCAGGTCAACATCGTCCCAGACCGCGCCCAGGCCGAGCTGGATATCCGCCTGGGCAGCGAGGAGGACAAAGCGTCGATCATCGCTTCGTTGGAAGAAGAGGGGTCCAAGGCGGCCTCACCGGGCCGTTTCTCCTGGGAGACGATCAGTTACAAGCGGCCAATGGTGACGCCGTTGGAGGATCCCTTCCTACGGATGCTAGCCGACGCCTATGCCGTGGTGCGGGGGGAGCGCCCGCAATGGGAGGCGGCTACGTTCTGCACTGACCTTCCGACGCTCTTTCCAGCGGGATCTCCAGCCTTCGCCCTTTTTGGGCCGGGGGATATCGCCCAGGCCCACCAGCCCGAGGAATGGATCGATTTAGGGCTGTGGGAGCGAGAGGCCGCCGTGCTGGAACGCTTCCTGGCGAGCGCGCTCTTCCCCTAGTTAAGGGGATAGATTTCCGAGAACTTTGGGGACAGATTTAAATCTGTCCCCAAAGTTCCCAAAGATCTCGCGAAGAGCTGCCTATTCCTGTTCGGTGATCCCCACCTCATAGTCCTCCCCATTGATGCGCAGGATGAACTGACGCTGGGGGTGGCCGTCGGGGAGGGGTTTGCCGAACCTCAGGGATTCCTCCCGCGCTTTCCACTTGATCGGGTCGGCCTTGGCCTCGAAGTACTCCTTGGCCACGCTGGGGTAGAGGGCGTAGGTGAGGATATCCTCTTCCTCCTGGGAGTAGGGCGCCATTGCTACCTTGCAGTTCTCCCAGTCGGGCGGGATGTGATTGGCTGGCCGGTCGGTGATGCGCTCGGCATCACCAATCGCTTTCTTGATCAATCCAGGGTCGATGGGGGCGGGGGTCCGTCCATAGAGGCCCTTGCAGAGATCTTTGACCTCCTGGATGATGATCTTGTAGCGCTCGCCGGAGAGGATGTTCATGGTGGCCTGGGTGCCGACGATCTGCGAAGTGGGGGTCACCAGGGGAACGTACCCCAGATCGGCTCGCACCTTGGGGATCTCCTGCAAGACCGCCTTGAACTTATCCGAAGCGTTTTGCTTCTCCAATTGGGAGACCATGTTGGTCAGCATCCCGCCGGGCACCTGGTAGATCAAGGCGCGGACATCGACCCGCTCGGCCACCGGAGTGATGAGGGAAGCGTAGATGGAGTCCTTGATCTCCTGGAAGTACTCAGCCGCTTCCAGAAACTTGCCGGCAGCGACCCCGGTCGAGAAGCCGGCGCTCTCCAGCATCTCCACTATCGTCTCGGTCGGGGGCTGGGAGGTTCCGGAGCCGAAGGGCGAGAGGGCGCAGTCGAGGATGTCCACCCCGGCCTCAGCAGCCTTGAAGTAGGAGGTGGGCGCCATCCCGGTGGTGCAGTGGGAATGGAGGCAGACGGGCAACCCGACCTGCTTTTTCAGCTTGGAAACCAGCTCGAGGGCTGACGCCGGGGAGATCAAGCCGGCCATGTCCTTGACGGTGATGATGTCGCAGCCGAGCTGTTTCAGTTCCTTCGCCAGTGCCACGAAGCCGTCGATGGAGTGCACCGGGCTGAGGGTATAGCTCATGCAGCCTTGCACGGTGGCGCCGGTGGACTTGGCCACGCGGATGGCTTTCTCCATGTTGCGGATGTCGTTAAGGGCATCGAAGATGCGGAAGACATTGATCCCCAAGTCGGCGGCGTGGCGGATGAAGCGCTCAAGGATGTCGTCGGCGTAATGCTTGTAACCGACCAGGTTCTGGCCGCGCAGCAGCATTTGCAGGCGGGTGTTCTTACAGTGCTTCTTGAAGATGCGGATGCGTTCCCAGGGGTTCTC
>CAYXFH010000104.1:0-7267 GCA_964464245.1 uncultured bacterium | reverse complement strand
CGCTGCCTATTGGCTGAAGTCGCCTTCCAACACCCTGTCCTTGACCGGCGCTCCATTGGCTGCGCCCGTTTATTCGGCAGCCCTGGGGAATGGCTGGAATCTGGAGGGCAATCCCTTCACCAACGATCTCGCCTGGAATCGCCTCGCCGTGCGCGCCGGGGAAGAGACGATGACCCTGGATGAAGCGCTGAACCGAAGATTGTTGGCTTCTAGTCCACTGGTTTGGAACGGCTCTGCCTATGTTCCCCTGAAGAGCGGCGACGTTTTCCCCAACAAGCTCGGTTTCTGGCTAAAAACCACCGCTGCGGAATTGGAACTGGTATGGAGCAATCCTTGAACTGACCGCTGCCGCCCAAGGAGCATCAGGCCTGCGGGGATGCCAGAGACTTCCTGCGCAAGGGATCAATACTTTCGCGCTACAATAGTAGAAAACACCCAGTTGACCAGAGGTCATTTGCTGCGAGAATAACGGACAGAGGGTTGATCCCCCTCTTCCCTATTTCAACCCAGGAGGAAACACGTGCATCATACAGGAAACAAGTACCTTATTCTCCTCTGTCTCACCCTTCTCCTCGCCCTTGGCGGAGGGGCAATGCCGGTTTTGGCAATCACCGCCGACGGGGTTCAGCAGCCAGGGGAATATCCCCATGAAACGTCTTTCGCGGGAGGCGATTTCCAGGTCTACTGGGAAATCCAGGGCGACACCCTGAATATGGCCCTGGTGGTGAAATCCGCAGGTTGGGTGGCCATCGGCTTTTCGCCGACGGTGAAGATGAAAGACGCGGATATGGTCATTGGCTGGGTAACGAGGGAAGGAGCGGTGACCATCCTCGACGCTTACTCGACGGCGGAAACGGGAAACAACCATCCTGCCGACACTGACTTGGGAGGGAGCGATGACCTCCTCACCAAAACTGGCAGCCGGCCGCTAACATGGACCACCCTGGAGTTCTCCCGCAAGCTCGCTACCGGAGACCGCTACGATGCGGTAATCCCGGCTGAAGGAAACATCCCTGTGATCTGGGCCTACGGCGCCAATGACAACTGGGGGAATGTTCACCTGGTGCGCGGTTCGGGCGCCCTGGCCATGGCCGGAGGAGCATCCAGCCAGCGGACTGCACCCGTGCTCTGGCCGTATCATGCCATCTTCATGGCAATCGGTTTCCTTCTGGCTCTCCTCACTCTCGCCCAGGTCCTCGGGGGGAAGGGGAAGGGCTGGTTCACGCGCCACCGTCAGTTCGGCTTAGCTGGAGGAGGAGCGCTGATCATCGGCTTGATCCTGGGAATCCTCAATGTTCAACTCTCCACAGGAATCCATCTTCGCCCGCCCCACACCTGGGTAGGCCTTGCCGCCATCCTCTTCACCCTCGCCGTGCTGTGGCTCGGACTGCGCTGGCTTGGCCTTCGCGACGCGGCCAAGAAGAAGAAACTGCGCCCGATGCACCTCTGGCTGGCCCGACTGGATATTTTGTCGATCATCGCAGCGATCGTGTTGGGGCTCTTCGCCAGCGGGATCATCTGAGGGGAGGGACTGCCGATGGAATGCCGGGAAAGGAGCAACCTTCAGGCTTGTAATTGCACTTACGAGCCCTGCCTGCGCAAGGGACTCTGCTGCCAGTGCCTTATCTTTCACCGCTCACTGGGGGAGCTGCCGGCGTGCTGCTTCCCCGTCGCGGTGGAACGCACTTACGACCGATCTATCGAACGATTCTGCCGCCTCCACTGCCGCTGACCAATGGGGCGCCAGGCTTTCCTCGTGCTCAACCCGGAGGCGGGCAACGGCTCTGCCCTGATCCTGGGGGAGGGGTTCCGGGAACGTCTAATTCAAGCCGGCTGGGAAGCTCGGGTTCATTGCGTCCATCCAGGTGAAGATCTCTCCTCCTTGGTGCGAGAAGCGGCTGATCCAGCCGGAGGCTTAAAACCTTACGATCTTTTTTGCGCGGCCGGCGGGGATGGCACGGTGGCCAGCGTGGCCGGAGGGTTGGTGGGGATGGAGGCGCCTTTGGCTATTCTGCCATGCGGCACCGGCAATGTCCTGGCACGCGACCTGGGAATCCCGCTGGAGGGGGAGCGAGCCATCAAGTTGCCACTCGGGCCGCATAGCGCTCGTTCCATCGATGCCATGCGCATAGGTAAGCGGCATTTCTTCCTCAACGTGGGAGTGGGGCTCAACGCCTCGGTGGTCCGTGACACCTCTCAGCGTGATAAGCGCCTTTTTGGGACGGCTGCTTATGTCTGGACGGCTGTCAGCAAGGCTATTTTCCCTCCGCACGCCGCCTTTCGTGTGACCATCGACGGCCAGGAATCACGGTTCCCAGCATCCGACTTGATCGTCGCCAACAGCACGGCTATCGGTGGACCGTTGTTACGACTGGACCCCCAAGCCCGCCTTGATGACGGTCGCCTTGAGGTCTTCAGCATCTTCTCCAAGAACTTGATTGAATACCTGCTGTTGACCTCCAACGTGCTTCTCGGTTGGCAGCGCATCGACCGCCACTTGGCGCAGCGCGAGGCCTACTTCGAAGTTCGGGTGGAGGCCGATCCGCCTCTTCCGGTTCAAGCTGCCGGGGCGGGACTGGGGGAAACCCCGGTTCACCTGCGCCTGGCGCCGAGAGCCGTTCGCGTAGTAGTCCCCCTTCCCAAACCGGAGGAGCCGGCTACTTGAGGTGTTTCGAGTCAAATTAGCCGGAGGCTTTTATGGGAAATGGATTGCATTATGAAGAGGTCATCACCCGGTTGACCGCATGGTCGCGCATTGAGTCCCTGTCAGGGATTGCCCGCTCGGGATCCGCACCGATCATGCCCTGGGCGTCTCAATGCCCCAGTTGCGCAGCCTGGCCAAGGAATGCGGCCAAGACCACGACCTGGCGCTCGTCCTCTGAGCCAGCGGGATCCACGAAGCGCGCATCCTGGCAGGCCTGGTGGAGGAACCAAGCCAGGTCGGCGAGCAGCAAACGGAACAGCGGGTGAGCGACTTCGATTCCTGGGATCTGACCGACCAGATCTCTGTGCCAACCTCTTTCGCCGGCTTCCTTGGGCTTGGGAGAAGATCGGGCAATGGGGGCGAAGACCGGAGGTGTTTGTCCGCCGAGCCGGTTTCACGCTCCTGGCTGTGCATGATCAAAATGCTTCCGACGAGCGTTTTGCGGCTTATTTCCTGTTACTGCTAGAGGGCGCGGAAAATCCACGCAACTACGTCAGGAAAGGACTTGCTGCCGCAGGCTGTTAACTTGCTGCCGCAGGCTGTTCAGTCAATTGGGCGTTGCGTCAAATAGGCAAGCGCAACCCGAGCCTCTCTCTGGAAGCCATCGCTTGTGCCCAGAAGATGGCTCGGCTTCCCAGCAAGCCAGCGCGTTGGATCGCTGCGGATGCCCTGCGCGGGTGGAAAGAGCGGGCCGCTCAGAAGGACGCTTCGCTTCAGTAATTCAGGGAGTTGGAGATCAGCGTAGCGGTCTGCATCAGCAGAGGCAGGAAGAAAGTGATGCGATCCTCTCCAATGCGCACGGAGGGTCCGGAGATGCTCACTACAGCAATAACCCGACCCACCGCATTCTTCACCGGGGTGGCGATGCAACGCGCTCCGAACTCGAATTCCTCGTCATCCAGAGCCCAATTGCGCATGCGGGTCTCTTCCAAATGCTCGCGTAACTTGTCTGCGCTGGTGATGGTCTTGGCGGTAAAGGGGGTGAGGGGGCGCTTCAGGTAAGCGTTCAGCTCCGCCTGGCTGAAAGAGGCGAGAACAACTTTTCCGACTGCCGTCGAATGCAACGGCACGCGCCGGCCGACCTCGGAGCTGACCCGCAAGGTGTATTGTTGGGCGGAGATCTGTTCGACGTAGAGGGCTTCCTGCCCATCCCGGACAGCCAGATTGGCAGTCTCCCCGGTGCGGTCGCGCAAGGCCTCCAGCGGACCCTTGCAAGCGCCGCGCAGATGAGCCAGCAGTGGGATAGCGTTGCCGATCTCGAACGCCTTGAAGCCCAGCGAGTATTTGTCCTTTTTCTGTCCTTGCTTGACGTATTGGTGGGCCTCCAGTGTCTTGAGCAGACGGTAGGTGGTGCTTGGATCCAGCTCGACCAACTTGCTGACCTCCACCAGGCCGAGGTCACGGCCTGCCCGGGCGATCACTTCCAGAATGCGCAAAGCCC
Organism: uncultured bacterium; assembly: GCA_964464245.1. Taxonomy (GTDB): domain Bacteria; phylum Caldisericota; class JANLFM01; order JANLFM01; family JANLFM01; genus JAPLHV01. Next base: position 3,122 of record CAYXFH010000104.1, on the reverse strand, counting down.
GATCCACTGATTGGATGGTATTCACTTTCCGTCCGTTTCCCTCTTTTGTATTCTCTTCTTTTTTTTGTTCCATTTTCTCTTCATTCCACGCTTTCCTTGCCGTGGATTCTTGGGAGTCCAGGCAATAATGATGTAGTCTATATCAAAATACCATTTTTACGCCAGAGGATCTTCGCTTCCTCCAGACAAGCCATACGAACCTCATCCTCGTCGGCGGTAGTCAAGCAGCCGCTCTTTACCACTACCCGGCCGTCCACAATGACATGTTCTACCTGCCGCCCCTCGAAGGTCATAGTAAAAAAGGAGAGGACCGACTCAGGCGTAGTCGGGGTGGGCGAGTCCGGCCGGATCACGATCAGGTCGGCCTTCTTGCCGACTTTCAGGCTGCCGATCTCATCTCCCAGTCCCATCGCGCGCGCGCCGTTGCCGGTGGCGATATCCAGCGCCTGGAAAGGAAGGATCAACATCGGGTTGGCATTGTGGGCCTTGTGCAACAGGTACATGTAACGGAAGTATTGGGAATAATCCAGGGTAAAGAAGCAATCGTGGCCGAGGGTAACATTGATCCCCAATTCCAGCATGCGTGGGATGTGAGCCACGCCGTTACCGCCAAGGGAGTTGCTCATCGGTGTGTGGGCGACGTTCACCCCGTTGCGACGAAGAATCTCCAGGTCTCCCTCGGTCAGGTCGATGCAGTGGGCGGCGATCACGTCCGCTCCCAGTAAGCCAGTCTCTTCCAACACTTCCGGCGCCGATTTACCGAATTTCTCCACTAAGAAGACACGGGGGATCTCAGCGACATGGATCTCGATGCCGCAACCGAAGGCGTCGGCTACCTCACGCGCCTGGCGCAGGGTCTGGTACGAGTTGGTAAAAGCGGTGTGCACTCCCAGGCGCCCTTCCACCCGGCTGCCGTTCCTCGGTGGGTGCTTCTCCAGGAAAGCCAGGTTCTCGGCGAAGCCCTTCTCCGCGTTGGCTCGCTCCAACCGCTCCAGGATAGGCACGCCGAGGACCCGCTCGGTCACTTCGAAACCGATCTGGGCGCGGATGCCGATCTCCTCGACGGCTTGGGCCGAGGACTGCAGAGGGGAAGGTGATCCACCCAGGGCGATGGGCGCCTCCACCAGCTCGCACACCGTAGTGGTCCCGCTCTTGAGCATCTTGGCAGCGGCGTAGCGGGTGGCGGCGTACACACCCTGGGCAGTGGTGAGATCCTCCAACCACTCCCAACCCATCTTCTGCAACATATCCCAGAAGGAATGCAACTGGCTGAAGTCCACCGGCATGTTATGCCCCAGCACGTATGGCATGTGAGTGTGGGTGCAGACAAAACCAGGCATAACGATCCGGCCTCGCGCATCGATCACCTCATGGGCTTCCGGAAAGGCTGCCTCCACCTCCGCAGTGGGGCCCACGGCGACAATGCGGTTGCCCTCCACGGCGACCGCGCCATCGGAATAAACCGGTCCTTGCAGGGTATTCGGCTCAAGGGTGAGGACCAGTCCGCCTCGAATCAACAGATCAACCATCTTCAACTCCTTTCTCAATCCAGCCTGCGGCAGCAAGTCTCCAGCCTGCGGCAGCAAGTCTCCAACCTGCGGCAGCAAGTCTCCAGCCTGCGGCAGCAAGTCTCCAGCCTGCGGCAGCAAGTCTCCAGCCTGCGGCAGCAAGTCTCCAGCCTGCGGCAGCAAGTCTCCAGCCTGCGGCAGCAAGTCCTTTGAGGACAATTACCCCTCAAGGGCCTCCAGGATCCGCTGGGGAGTGATGGGCAAGCGCGTGAAAGAGATCCCCAAGGCGTCCGAGACAGCGTTGGCGAAAGCTGCGGCTGTTCCAGCCAGGGGAGGTTCACCGATCCCTTTGGCGCCGAAGGGGCCATTGGGGGTCGCTTCTTCCACCGGAAGGAATCGGGTGGGGAGGCGCTCTGCAAAGGACGGGATCTGATAATCAGCGAAGTTAGCATTGCGGATCTTCCCGTTCTCTTCAAGCGCTTCCTCCAGGTGGGCGAAGCCCAGCCCCATCAGGGCGGCGCCCTCCACCTGGCCTTCCACTCCCAGAGGGTTGATCACCTTGCCCACATCGTGGCTGGCAAGGTGCCTAAGCACGCGAACCTTTCCAGTCCAGGTGTCCACTTCCACCTCCATCAGGTGAGCGCCGTAGTTATAAGCGATGTAGATCTGGCCCTGGTGAGTCTCGTGATCGTACTGCGCGTCGGGGGCGCGGGAGAAGGCCAGGTTCATCAAAGGAAGGCCAGTCCAGTAAGCGGCTGTAGCGACCTGGGCGAGTGGAATCTGGGCTTCTTGGTTTTCCCGCAGGTAAGCGCAGTCTTCCCCCAACTCAATCGCCTCAGCAGGCGCTTGAAACATCTGGCCAGCCATCTCCAACAGTGATGTGCGCACAGCTTGGGCGGCCATCCAGACTGCTTTCCCCCCCACTGTGGTGGTGCGGGAGGCCACGGTCGGGCCGGAGTCATGGACAGTATCTGTATCCACCTGCCGGACGCTGATCTTCTCCAGTCGAACGCCCAAGATCTCAGCGGCAATCTGGGCCATGGCCGTTCGGCTGCCCTGACCCAACTCGGTCAGGCCCAACCCGACCAGGACGCTGCCATCCTGGCTGACTTGGACGGAAGCGCCGACCACGTCGATCCCTTCCGCCCCGTTGGAGATTCCCTGCATCATAGCAGCCAGTCCGACACCTCGCTTGAAGCGGGGGTTGCTGCCAGCGTGGGCCCTTTCCCAGCAGGCCGGCCACTCCCCTTCCACCTTCACCAGCTCCAGGGTCTGGATCAGTCCCACCGACTCCTGGAAAACCTGACCGGTGGCATTGGCTTCGCCCACCGTCAAGGCGTTGCGACAGCGAAGCTCCCAAGGGTCGAAGCTCAGCTTGCGAGCTAGAGCATCGATCTGGGATTCCGAGGCAAAAGTGACTTGCGGCACCCCGAAGCCGCGCATCGCTCCAGCCTGACGTTTGTTGGTGTAAACGGCGCGGCAGTCCACCCGGAGATGGGGGATCTTATAAGGGCCTGCCACATGGATCAACGCTTTCATGACCACGAAGGGGCTCTCCGAGGCGTACGCCCCTCCGTCAAGAAGGATCTCGGCCTGGCGGGCGATGATCGTGCC
>CAYXFH010000103.1:0-6358 GCA_964464245.1 uncultured bacterium | reverse complement strand
GCCAGGTGGGCGCGTACGGCTTGGAAAAAGCGCAGGCCCCATTCCCGGGCCAATTTGCGCGCGCCGGCGAAGATCATCGGCAACCCGGGGTGAAAAGCTTGCAGCTCGGCCACTGCCTTCGCAGCGAAGGTGGGGCTGTAGGGATGGGCCTTGGCGGAGCTGAGCCGATCAGCATAGGCGGCCTCGATCACCAAGGCAGGGGCGGGATAGCTTCCCAGCTCGGCTAGTTGCTGGTGGAAGACAGCCATCCGCCCGAACTCGGCCAACAGATTGGGGAGGGTCTTTCGTTCGACCACCGCCACCAGCTCTCCCTCCACTTCCAAGGCATAGTCCCCCACCGCCAAGGCCTTCCGCCGGCTGCTCTCCTCGGGAAAGCTCCAGCCATAACGCTCGCGGCTGTCGGCCAAGATCGCCAACTTGGGGGAGACGTAGGTGGAGAGCTTGCTGCGAGGCCGGCGTTGGCGCAGGGCTTCCTGGGTGCGCCAGAAGATCTGCTCGTAGCTGCCGTCTTGCTCTTTGTAGGGTTTCACCAGGAAAAGGAAGTCGCATCGCTTCTTGCGCGGACGGTCCAGGATCAAGGAGAGGCGCTTGCCGAAGCGTTCCATGGCCACCACTGCCACCCTCTCCAGCTCCCCCGTGGGGGGCAACCAAATCCGCCCCTCCTCGCGCAGGCAGAAGATATGCCCAGCGCTGCCCGGCCAGCGATCCTGGGTGCGCAGGGCCAACACCAACCGCGTCCCCCGCCGCACGGTCAATCGGTAGGGGAAACGGGCATCCTCCGCAACCTCTTCCAGAATCCACTCCAGTTCAGCCATCGGTCCCATTATGTCGCCCGGCCGGCCTTATTTCAATCCGTAGAGGCGGATCTTGCGGTCCAAGGTGGGGCGGGAGATCCCCAATCGGGCAGCCGCTTCTTTCTTGTTCCAACGGGTGGCTTCCAGCATTCGCCGCACCAGCCAGGCCTCCATCTCATCCAAGGCGGGGAGGTGATCTCCAGCTAAGCGGTCCCAACCTTTCCCCGCCACTCGGGGGACGGAGATCTCTCCCCGATGCGCTAGGGGGGTCAAGGCAAGATCCTCCGCTCCCAGCAATTCCTCTCGCGTCAGTGCCATGGAGCGTGCCAGGACGTTCTCCAACTCGCGCACGTTGCCTGGCCAATCGTATGCTTGCAGCGCCTCCAGGGCTTCCGGGGAGATCCCAGACAGCGCGCGATGCAGCTCCTCATTCAATTTGCCGACGATTGCCGAAACAAGCGGGGGGATGTCCTCGCGCCGCTCGCGCAAAGGGGGCATGTGGATGCGAACCACGCTTAGCAGGTAGAAGAGGTCTTCGCGGAAAACGCCTTTGCCCACCAGCGCTTCCAGATCGCGGTAGGAGCTGGCCATCACCCGCGCGCAGAATCGGACGCTGCGCTGGGATCCCTGGCGGCGGATCGCCCCTTCCTCCAGGGTGCGAGCTAAGCGGGCCTGCGCTTCCAAGGGCATCTCGCTGACCTCATCCAGCAGCACGACGCCGCAACCGGCCTGCTCCAGCAATCCGGGGCCGGCTGGTTCCTCCCCCTCCGACAGAGCGCGGCCGAAGAGCGCGCCCTCCAACTGACGAGCCGAGGCGGCTGCGCAGGAAGTCGCCAGGAAGGGCTCCTCACGCTCCGGCGAGTGGTCGTGGATGGCCTTGGCTACCAGTTCTTTTCCCGTCCCTGCTTCCCCTGTGATCAGCACCGGGGCGCGGCTGGTAGAGGCAAGGCCGATGCGCTTGAAGATCTCGATCATGGCCGGACTGTGCCCGACCAAGCGGGCTAGTTGCACCTGGCGCTGCTCCTGCTCGCGTCGGGCCCCCCACTGGGCGCGTTGGCGGGCGGCCTGGGCTTCCAGAGCACGTCGCAGGGTGATTTCCAGCTTGGTAATATCCAGCGGTTTGGTGAGAAACTCGTAGGCTCCCAACTGCAATGAGCGGATGGTGCTCTCCATGTCGTCCAGGGCGGTGATCATGATCACCGGGGCGCGGACCTCCTCCTTCAATGCACGCAGCGCAGCCAAGCCGTCCAGGCGGGGCATGCGGATATCCAGCAAGACCAAGTCCGGCGAGTCGCTGCGCGCCAAGGCGACCGCCTCTTCCCCATCTTCCGCAAGCAGGACGCGGTAGCCCTTCCCTTCCAGAAAGAGAGCCAGGGTTTGGCGAATGGAGGCATCGTCGTCGGCGACCAGGATCGTCGTCACGTCATATCTCCCTTGTCGATCGCGGGATCCCCGATGAATCGCCGGTCTGCGGGGTCCCCGATGAATCGCCGGTCTGCGGGGTCCCCGGTGAATCGCCGGTCTTGCGATTCGTTGGGGCGGATTTGCAATTCGTTGGGGTGGATTTGCGATTCGTTGGGGTGGATTGGGAGAAGGACGAAGAACGCCGTCCCTTTGCCTACCTGGCTGGTGAAACGAATCTGCCCGCCATGCTGGCGAACGATGTGCTGGGCGATGGGCAGCCCCAAGCCGGTGCCGGTGCGCTTGGAGGTGTAGAAGGGGTCGAAGAGGGTAGGCCAAACCTCCTCGGCGATGCCACAACCGGTGTCGCGGATCTCCACCTCGATCGAGGGGAAGGCCTCGCTCCAGGAATGAGTGACGATCAGGGTAAGCGTGCCGCCCGGCTCCATGGCATCGATGGCGTTCTCCGCCAAGTTGGTGAAGACGGAAAGGATCAGGTCGGGGTCCACCCAAGCCGAGGGGAGGTCGGGTTGGGTGGAGCGGTGAACAACGATCAACTTGGCGGCCAACTTCTCGGACACGGAGCGAAGCGCCGTATCCAACAAGGCTGCCGGCGAACTTGGACGACGCACGAGAGCGAGCGGCCGTCCGAAGGAGAGGGTGTCGCGGATCAACTTCTCCAGCCGCTCTACTTCCCGCCGGGTAATGGTGAAGTGCGGCGCCAGATCGGACCCTTGAGCCTTCTCCTCCAGCATCTGCAAGTTCATCTTGATCGAAGTGAGGGGGGTTCGCACCTCGTGGGCCATGGCGGAGGCGAAGGAGCCAAGCAGAGCCAGGCTTTCCTGGCGCCGCAACTGCTCCTCTTGGCGCTTGATGGTGCGCTCTTGGGCCTCCAGGAATAGCTCGCCGGTCTCCAGGTTCAGTTGGTGGAAGAGGGCTCGTAAAGTCGTCTGGGTTTCCCGCCAGGTTGGATCCGGCGCCCTCGACTGGAGCGCGTCCATCACTTCGTCCTCCAAGAGGGAGAGCGCTTCATGCACACTGCGAAAGGGAAGGTCGCGCAGCTCGCCGGCATCCAGGCTTGCTCGGAGGAAGCCCGGAATCGACGTTTTTTGCCCAGTTTTCAATGCTTCGGCCAACTGCTCGATGATCCGCAGGGCAACAGAGAGCCACTTGCTCACTGCCGGATCCCGCAGCTCCTCTTCACTAGGAAAGGGAGCCCCCTCCTCTAGGATGGGACTTGGGGCAGGAACCAGTGTCTCCTGGATCTGCTTTGCCCACTGACGAGCAATGGTCGGGGCCGCGCGTCGCAGCAGGGAGGCGGCTTCCCCCCGGGTATTGGGAGCGCTCATAAGGTCATCTAGGAAAAGGAGGTCCATCGCCAGACAAGCGGGCGCCGGTAGGCCGAGTCATACTTTGCAGAGCCTGGCGCAATTCGCGCAACAATTGCTGCAGGCCCGTCTCTACGGCGGGAGAGAGATTCTCCTGCAACTCCAAAGATTCCGGCCGCATCAACAGCAAGTGCACTTCCGCCCCTGTGCGCTGGTGGATCTGGTCAGCCAGGAAAGAGAGCGGCAGGCGGTGGCTGAAGGCGAACCCCTCCACCGCTTCCTCCGGCAGCGCCAGAGCGTAGCTCCCGGCCGGCCCGGGGATCAGCCCGGCGTCGCAGAGCAACACCTGGGCCGGATGGGCTCGGGCGATAGGGGCGAGGAAGTTTTCCGGCGCGGCACTCCCCCAGAAGGCAAGGATTTGCGGATCATTCAGCTCTTGGACAGCCTCCATCAGACCTTTCGCCCAAGCGTCGTCGCCTCGCAACTCTGAGCCGATGCCCAGAAAGATCAGGGGACGACGCGCTACGATATCCGCCAACCGAACAGGATACTCAGGCACGGGTGGCCTTCTCGCAGCTCTGGGTCTGCGGGCCTACAGCCCGCCGGGGTCTCCGAAGGCGGCCGGTTCCTGGATGCCGCACTGGGGTGCGGCGGTCCCAGGACCCTCGGTCCTTTCCTCACCAGCTTTCCCTTCGCTTCCCGCAGCAATGTTCAAGGACTGCTGTGGGTCTAAGGGCAGGCTATCGAGGGCAGGCGCGGGGATGACGGGCGGGGGTGGCACGCCCGCTGTCGTTTCAATCAGGGTCTGACGATCGAAGGTGGCCATCTCGTAGATGTGGCTCATCAGGATGGTCTTCTTCGGGCAACTGTCCGCGCACTGGCCACAGTAGACACAGCGGTCCAGAGCGAAGGTGCAGGCCCAGGTCTTCTCCGCCACCTTGGTGATGGCGATGGCCCGCGATGGGCAGTCGCGCTCGCAGATCTTGCAACCGATACAGCCCTTGGGGTCATAAACCGGACGCCCGCGAAAGTTCTTGGGCAGCAGCATCGGCTCTTTGGGGTAGGTCACCGTGACCGGCTTGCGGCCCAAGTTCTTAACCAATTTGCGCCAGATAGCGCCGGGACGCCTCAAATCAAGCCCCCTTTCTGGAAGAGAACCACGATCAGCATCCCTACCAGAGAGAGCGGGGCCAGGATCTGCCAACCGAAGCGGATCATCTGGTCGATGCGGATCCGTCCTACGGCAGCTTTGATGTAGGCCAGGATGAAGATGATTGCCAGGGTCTTCAGCAAGTAGGAGATGATTCCCGGCATCCAGTTGATGAAGGGCTGCGGTCCGCCCAGGAAGAGAGCCGCCAGCAGCGAGGCGCCGCAGACCATCTCCATGTCGATGGAGAGGCGGAAGATGGCCAGAAGACGGCCGGAGTATTCAGTGAAGGGGCCGGCCACGATCTCCGTCTCGGCATCGGGGATATCGAAGGGTTTACGCTCCAGCTTGCCCTGCAAGGCAACGATGCCCACCAGGAAGGAGACCAATACGGGGATGAAGTAGAAGGGGTGGGCCAGGAGATAACCGGGCAGGCGGGCGGCGATCTCGGAGATGTTCCAGGTGCCCAGGAGCAGAGCCGGGGTAAAAAGAGCCAGAAAGAAGGGCACCTCGTAGGCGAAAAGCTGAGTAAGGGCGCGAATTCCGCCCAAGATGCTATAGGTGCTGTCGGAACTCCAGCCGGCCAGGGAGAGGACCAGGGTGGGGATGGTCAGCAGGTAGGCGACGATCACCAGATCCCCGGGGAAAGAGGAGATGGCCGGGGTGCCATAGACCGGGACGAAGAGGAAAGCGGTCACCACGCCGGCAAAGGAGAAGTAGGGCAACAAGGTGAAGAGCCCGGCCTGTACGGCCTTGGGGATGATCGTCTCTTTGGAGAAAAGCTTGATGGTGTCGGCCAGCGGTTGGATCAAGGGGGGGCCGATACGGTTCTGCATCTGGGCGAAAAGCTTGCGGTCCAGCCATTCGGCGAAGAGGGCGTAGACGCTGAGGAAGAGAAAGCCAGGGAAGATCAGGGCTTGGAGGATGCCCCAGAGAACGTTCATAGCGGTTTACGGGCGATGCTTCGCTGACGAAGCTCTTCCCAGCCCATCACCTCCGCCTCCCGGGCGCCTTCCTTGACCAGCATCACCGTGCGGTCCGTGCAGGAGAAACAGGGGTCGATGGCGGCCAGGATGATCGGGATGTCGGCCACTTGCTGGTTCAGCAGACAGTGACGGATCGAAGCCAAGTTGCCCATGGTGGGGGCTCGCACCTTGACCCGGGACGGTTTATCAGTGCCATTGGAGCGGACGTAGTGGATGCATTCGCCGCGGGGCGCCTCATAGCGACTGACTGCTTCACCGACGGGGACCTTACGTGGCGCCTTGACGGCGATCGGTCCATCCGGCAAATGATCCAGGCAGTAGCGGATGATCTTCACCGATTCCAGCAGCTCGCCGACCCTCACCAAGGCGCGGCCCAGCACGTCGCCGCGAGGGGAAGTGACCACCTCGAAGGGGATCTCCTTATATGCGGCGTAGGGCAAGCGCTTGCGCACGTCATAATCCAACCCGGAGCCGCGGGCTGTGGGGCCGACCGCGCCAGAGCTGTAGGCCACTTCCTTGGGCAACACCCCGACATTGGCCACGCGGGCGATGAAGGTAGTTTCGTTGGCCACTACATTGCCGTAGTAAAGGGTGCGCTCGGCCAGCTCCTGAAGGCCCTTGCGGGTTTGCTCGATTTGCTCGGCGTCCAAGTCTTTGCGCACTCCGCCGAGGGTATTCATGCCATAGTTGACGCGGTTCCCG
>CAYXFH010000102.1:0-6530 GCA_964464245.1 uncultured bacterium | reverse complement strand
GGCGACGAGCTGGTCGATGCGAGCCAGCGGCCAGGCCCCGGCCAGATTCGCGACGCCAACGGACCAGCCCTGATCGCTCAAGTTCAGGCGATCGGCGCCATCCCCCTGCCCACCCTCCGTCTGCCGGACCGTCGCGACGCGGTTCGCTCCGCCCTGGCTGAGTCCGTAGAGAAAGCCGACCTGGTTATCTCTTCAGGTGGCGTCTCAGTCGGCGACTACGATTTCGTGAAAGAGGTGTTGGAGGAATTGGGGGCCAAACGACTCTTTTGGGGTGTGGCGCAAAAACCGGGGAAACCGCTGGCTTTCTGGAAGGTCCGGGGGAAACCGGTCTTTGGCTTGCCTGGCAATCCGGTATCTTCGATGCTTTGCTTGGAGGAGTACGTTCGCCCTGCTCTTCGCTACATGATGGGGCACGGCTTGCTGTTCCGGCCGGAACGGGAGGGACGCCTTGCTGAAGACTATGCCAAGGGGAGAGATGGCCGCTTAAATTTCCTGCGGGTCACTCTCGATGAGCGCGAGGGCTCTCTCTGGGCGACGCCAACCGGCCCACAGGGCTCCGGGTTGCTCACCTCGCTGTCCCGCGCCCAAGCTTTAGCTCTGCTCCCCGCCGAGACGGAGCGCTTCCCCAAGGGCAGCCGAGTCACGGTCCAGATGACCGACTGGCCGGAGGACCATGGGCTATCCGAGCTGCCCGAGGCGAAGGAATGCTGACCGACTCCACGAGGCGAGCGCTTCGCTATCTGCGGGTCTCCCTCACTGACCGGTGCAACTTGCGCTGTCTCTACTGCATGCCCGAGGAGGGGACGCCTTCTCTGCCTCACGAGCAAATCTTGCGCTTTGAGGAGATCGAGGCTGTCCTGCGCGTGGCTGTCCAAATGGGGTTAACCAGCGTCCGCCTGACAGGGGGGGAGCCTCTCGCCCGCCGCGGCGTGGTGCAGTTGGTGGAGCGCCTGCATGATATCCCCGGCTTGACCGACCTCTCCTTAACCACCAATGGCACTTTATTGGCGGAAGCAGCCGCCTCCCTCCGCCGAGCAGGCCTGCAGAGATTGAACATCGGTTTGCCTAGTCTGGACCGCGCCACCTACGCCCGCCTCGTCCGCCGTGATGCACTGCCCCAGGCTCTGGCAGGTTTAGAGGCAGCTCTGGCCGAGGGTTACCATCCCCTGAAAGTGAACGTGGTGGTATTGCGAGGAATCAACGACGAGCTGGCGCCCTTTGTTGCATTGACGGCTGCCAAGCCTGTGGAAGTGCGTTTTATCGAGTATATGCCGATCGGCCCGCTGTCCAGCCAGTCTTTCTTCCTGCCGGCAGTTGAGATCGAGCGACGCCTGCGAGCCGAGGGACCCCTCCAAGAGGCTGAGCCGCCCTTGGGAATGGGGCCGGCCACCCGTTACTGGCGGCTCCCAGGAGCTCCCGGGCGGCTGGCCGTGTTGGCGCCGATGAGCGAGCATCTCTGCCCCCTATGCAATCGCTTGCGCCTCACCGCCGATGGGCGCCTCCTGCCTTGTCTCTTCAGTGACCACGAGATCGACCTCAAGCCGTCCTTACGGCCTTCGCCCTCTAAGAAATTGCTGGAAGAAGCCTTTTACCAAGCGGCCGCCGAGAAGCCCCGTTGCATGGAACCACAATTGCCGCAAGAGCACCGCCATATGGCGCAGATCGGAGGATGAGATGGAGAGTGCGGCGATGAGCCACCTGGACGAAGGGGGGCGGGCTCGCATGGTGGATGTGGGATCCAAAGAGCCGACACTGCGGGAGGCTGTAGCCTGCGTCTCGGTTCAACTTTCAACAGAAACCTTCCGCCTTGTCGCTGAGAAGGCAATCCAGAAAGGGGATGTGCTTACTGTGGCTCAATTGGCGGGGATCCAGGCAGCCAAGCGCACTGCCGAGCTGATCCCGTTATGCCACCCCATCTCGCTCACCTTCGCCGGTGTAGAATTGCGTTTGGACAAATCCTCTCATCGCGTAGAGATCGAGGCCACTTGCCGTACCAAGGCCGAGACAGGGGTAGAGATGGAGGCCATGACCGCCGCCGCTGTGGCCGCGCTGACGGTGTACGACATGTGCAAGGCGATGGAGCGCGGGATCCGCATCTGTGACCTGCGCGTGGTGCGCAAGTCGGGCGGGAAGAGCGGCCTCTACCAAGGAGTGTGAAATGGAAGAAAAGATCGATCTGGAGACGAAACAGTTGGATAGAAAGGCGCTGCCGCACGGCATGATCGCAGCAGTGAACCGTTCCCAGCGGAAGGGGACGCGCAAGGAGGAGATTCAGGAAGGGTTGCTGGTGGCTTACTTCGGCCTGGAGGGGGATGCCCACGCCGGCCCCTGGCATCGTCAAGTTTCTTTGTTGGCCGAGGAGAGCATCGCCAAGATGCGCAGTCGCGGAATTGAATTAGGTTTCGGAGATTTCGCCGAGAACCTCGCCACGCGCGGCCTGGATCTGCCAAAGTTGCCGGTTGGGACACGGCTGGGGGTAGGAGCGGAGGCTCTCCTGGAGATCACCCAGATTGGCAAGGAGTGTCACCAAAGTTGTGAGATCCGCCGTCAGGTGGGTGACTGCGTGATGCCCCGGGAAGGGATCTTCGCTCGCGTCCTTAGCGGGGGAACAGTGCGGGCGGGAGACCCGATCCGCGTCCTGGAGAGAACTGAGCTGCCACCCAACGACACGAGCTTGGGATGCAGCCGCAGCGCTGCCGTGCTCACCCTCTCCGATCGCTGTGCCAGAGGCGAGCAGGCCGACCTCTCCAGCCCCTTCATTGCCGAACGTTTGCGCCAAGCTGGTTGGGAGATCCGGCATCAGCTCATCCTCCCCGATGACCAGGATGCTATCTCAGGTCAGCTCGCTGTCTGGTGCGATGGCAATGATTTGGACCTGATTCTGACCACCGGCGGCACCGGCTTCGGCCCGCGCGACAGCGCTCCGGAAGCAACTTTGGCTATCCTCCAGCGTCGCGCTCCCGGCCTGGCTGAAGCCCTTCGCAGCGACGGGATGAAGCGTACCCCCACCGCCTGCCTCTCTCGGGGCGAGGCGGGACTCCGTGGAAAAACCCTGGTGGTCAACCTACCGGGCAGCTTGCGAGCTGTGCAAGAGGGGATGTCTTTCCTCGTCCCCCTGTTGGACCACGCGCTGGCCATGATGCGCGGCGAGGGGCACTGAAGTGATCCTCGGCGGCGCCCCTGGTGAAAGAGCGCTGAATGCTTTCCTGCGCGGCTTAACCGTAGGACTGCTGGCTTGGGCAGGGATCAGCGTTGCGGCAGGGATCCTCCTCTTAAGCTTCGCTCAAACGCCTTTCTGGGGAGGATTCGCCCTGCAATGCTTTCTCTGGGCGATCATCGACACTGGCATTGCCCTGTGGGGGTGGTGGCGAGAACGCCGCGCCCTGCCGCCGCTGACTGCTCGCGCCGTTCGGGAAAAAGCCGAACAGCTACGGCGCAACCTTCTCTGGAACGCAGGCCTGGATCTCCTCTACATCGCCTTGGGAGCGCTCCTGATCACCCTCTGGGGAGTGAATTCAGCCATCGGTCAGGGGCACGGCGCAGGCATCATCGCCCAGGGAGCCTTCCTGCTGGCCTTCGACCTGGGTCAATCGCTTCGCTTAGGTCGACAGATGGTCAACGCTTAGGCACGATCTCCCGATCCCCGGATGGACCTCTGGTCCGAATTGACCGGAGGTCCATTCGGACCAGAGGTCCATAGGAAATATCGTTAGGGCGGGTTTGAAACCCGCCCCTACTTTTTGATGGGAACCAAGAAGGCGACAAAGAACTTCGACTCTGCAATATGCAAGGGCGGCCCGATGGGCCGCCCTTTATCGGTGTGGAACGATTGATAGTTTGGATTGAGGGTTAAGTGCCGCCCATCGCTTTGATCGCCTCTAGGGCGTTCTTTTGCATCGTCGGAGCAGCGTCAGCCGGAGTCACCGACCCCCCCATCACCCCTTGCAACTGGGGATTAATAGCGTCCCAAACCGCCCGCATCTCGGGGACGGTGGGCATCGGCTTGCCGACCTCTACCTGGTAAGCGCTGCCTTTCAGGATTGGATCGGAGAGAATGATCGGCTCCTCCATCGCCTTTTTGCTGCTGGGCAGGATGGAGAGATCTTTGGTCCACTGGCTCTGCACCTCCGGCGTCATCATATAACGCAGGAACATCTTCATCGGGAATTGCTTGCTCTCCGAGCAGGAGGTGGCGATGCTGTAACCCTTGGAGGAGACCATCGGGGTGGGCCAAAGTCCGGTGGCGACCACCTGCGGGATGCGGGTGACCCCGAAGGCGAATTTAGTGATGTCTTTCTTGTAACCGCCCAGGGCCCAGTCGCCGTTGATGATGAAGCCGGCATTGCCTTCTTTGAAGAGGGACTCGGCGGTGTCATAGGTATTGCCGGTGGGCACTACCTTCTGATCCTGCAAGCTCTTCGCAAAGGTCAGCGCGTCGACCATGGCCTGGCTATCCAACGTGGGTGCGTAGTTGGCATCCATTACCCAACCGCCGAAACCACCCAGCCAAGGGACGAAGAAGAAAGCCTCCGGATCGTTATAGACAAGGCCCCACTGGATGACCTTGCCGCCCTCTTCCTTGTAGAGAGTTTTGGCCATGGCGATCATCTCATCGGTGTTTTTTGGCGGTTCGGGGACCAAAGTCTTGTTGTAGATCAGCATCAAGTGGTTTCCGACGCGGTCCGGCACCCCCCAGGTCTGCCCCTTCAGTTGCATCGACCCAACTGAGTTTGGCATCAGGGCATCGAAGAAGGTGGGGCCGAAGAGAGCATCCAGGGGCTTGATCAGGTTCATCGTGGAGAAAGGCCCGACGTTGTCGTTCGGCCCGTAAACCAAGTCCGGTCCGGAATTGGCCAAGGCGGCGGTCTGGAAGTTGGAACGCAGATCCTCGGTGCCATAGTGGACAATGTCCCAAGTGACATTGAGCGCGCCTTTGTAGAGATTTGCGAAGTCAGCTATGTTTTTCTCTAGTAGGGTCTTCTCGCCCGGATCCATCTGCTCCCAGAAGGTGACGGTGACCGCGGGTGGGGAGTAGGTTCCCAGGGCGCCATCCAACATGCGAGCGACGAAAACAGAGGCTTGGGAGCGGGTGGCGCCTTTCTCGGGGTAGAGCAAACCAGGCCCCATGGGCTGTGCAACGTCGTAGAAAACAATGAACGGATCAGGCGACCGCAGGATCTTGTTGGTGTAGCAGGCCATGATCTCACCAAATCCCCAGTAACCTGTGGCTACGTCGGAGAAAACCCCGTCAGTGCCGGCAGGATAGGCCTTGGCGCGGGCGATGATAGCTAGCGCTTGAGCGATGGTGACAGGCAGCTCAGGGCCGAAGGTCCCATCCGGGAAACCCTTGATCAAGCCCTTCTCGGCGGCAGTAGCAATGTAGCCGGTTGCCCAGTTGTCCGCGAGGACGTCCGGGAAATTGGCGGTGGCGCCGGCAACCGGCGTATAGCCGAGAGCCAGGCTGATGATTTTGGCGAACTGGGCGCGGGTGACACCGTCTTCAGGACGGAAGGTGCCGTCCGGGAAACCGGCGATGATATTCTTGTCGGCCAAGATGCCAATATCTTTGGTCGCCCAATAGGAGGTCACCTCGACATCGCTGAAGGATGCCGCGGCATTGACAAGGGGCCGGCTGGGAATCACCCCAATGCCAACCAACAACAATACTACCAGTACGATACTAACTGCTTTCCTCACTCATACCACCTCTCTTTTCTAGTTTTGGCAGTTTCTGCCTAATCAATTCTAGGCAGGTTGCTTCGAACTGTAAACAAACCATCGAGAGCGGAGATTCCTGCGCTAGCTGGTCCTGGCGCAAGGTAACTCAGTCTGCAAGCGGAAACCGGAAAAGATCCACTTGACAATCGACCACGGCTTACTCCAGGAAATAGCGGATCGTATCGCCCAGGCTATGAAAAGAACCAGCCCGCGGCAATGGTCAAGGCCGCAAGGGGCCTATGCTTTTCTACAGTGGACGGTGAAAGAGCAGTTGGAATGGTTGGAAAGCTTTCAGCCAGTACCCCTGGCCCGGCCGAAAGAAACCATTATTCAGGGGAAGGAGGCGATAGACGAAGCCGTCGTACCAGTAGATGGCCGGCGCCAAGATCTGGGCGGCAACCGCCTCCTCAAGCGTCAATGCAACACTGGCGGTTCGGACCTGTACAGACTGGGCGGGGACGGCCGCCAGGTAAGGATCGCCGATCATCTCCCAGCCGGGGACGACGCCGATGGCCCGTTCCTCTTCCACGCAGGGGGAGCCGGTAACCGTCCACCAAAGAGGTTGCCCACCCAGCGCCGCTTTCAGCCAATAGCCCTCTCCCGGCCGAAGAGAGATTGAATCGCGAGCATCGTAGCGGGCCGCCAGTGGATCCCAGCGGTAGAGGAACCAGGGCTCCGGCAAGCCGAAGAAAACCTGGACCGGAGAAGAGGGAGTGATTAGGGGGAGGGAGATCTGGTTCCAGCCAGGTTGAAATAGCAGCCTCACTCCGCCGGCGGGCCTGACCCGCAACTGCACTGAGACCAAAAGAGGG
>CAYXFH010000101.1:0-3709 GCA_964464245.1 uncultured bacterium | reverse complement strand
CACAGCGACTGGCCGCAAGTTCTCCGGGAACGCCTTCTACCTGCGCAAGGAGACAGCTTTCCACCACGGCACCATTCTTGTCAATGCCGACTTCCAGAAGATGAGCCGCTATCTCCAGCCAAGCGCCGAGAAGATGCGCGCAAAAGGGGTGGAATCAGTACGGGCTCGTGTAGTCAACCTGGTCGAGCTTTCTCCCGGCTTGCAGGTGGCCCGGTTCGCCGAGGCCTTGGAGCAGGCCTTCTGCGATGAATACGGCAAGGGGCCCACCCTCACGGAGGAGCAGATCGTGCCCCAGGGGCATCTTGACTCCTTGCGCGACAAGTACGCCTCTTGGGCTTGGCGTATAGGCCGGACCCCACGCTTCGATGTCGATTGGACTCACCGCTTCCCCTGGGGCGAGGTGCAGATCGGCCTTTCTCTGGAGGGTGGTCTCATTGCCGAGGCTGTCGTCTACTCTGATGCCATGCAGGAGGCTTTTATCGAAGCGGTCCGCTCGGCCTTGCCCGGGTGCCCCTATCAGAGCTCAGCCATCGTCGAGAGGATTCGCCGCCTTGAGGTGGAGGAGGACTCTCAAGTCCTGCAAAGTGACCTGATCATATGGCTAGACAGCCTGCAACAGCATGTGCTGCAGTAGGGGCCGACGCATGCGTCGCCCCTTACTTCGACGAGAACCGCTCTCTTCGTTCAGCCTGTAGCAAGGTTTGCAGAGGGGGTCACCAGACACCCCCGGCGGTAACCAACTGGTGCAATTGATCAGCGGAGAGGTCCTGGATCCCCAATCGGTTGACCGTGCGCCCCTGTGACCAATAGTCGCGCTGGTGCAAGATGGAAGCAAGGTGGATGAAGGCGCGGAAGGTAGGCACGGGCACACCGAACTGCTCACCCAGGGAAGCGATGGGAACCAGGCTCATCGGCACATCCTCGCTGATGTAGCGGGTGGTCAGAGTAGGCGGGGCGTTGATCCCATAGTAACCCTCGTTGTTCTGCATCGCCTCGTAAAGGTTGGAGCCACTTGCATCGTAGGCCAATTCCAGCCAGTTGAGGGCGGAAATGGCATCCACGCCGCAAGCCTTGGCTACCGCTACGCGCTCGGCGTCGAGCGTTTCGAGGATGCGTGAAACAGAGGGCGAGTTACCCTCGATATAGTATTGAAAGCTTCCGCGGGTGTTTTCGATGCGGGCGGCGTTGAGCACGGTGAGGGTAGGGTGGAAGACTGCTCCGATATTGTCCAGCGAGGTTTTCAACACGTTGGGGGCAGCGACGAACTCCGGGTAGGCCTGACGGATCAGGGAGAGGGCCTGGGCTGTGTCTGTCGCCGGCAAAGCGGCAACCGGGATGGAATTCTTGATGCGAAAGATCTTCACTTGGGCGGGGTTCAAGGCTCTGCTGGCGTAAATGAAAGTCTGGGCTTCCGCCACGATCACATCGGCGCGGCAGCCCTCCTCTCGCAGTACGTTGCGGAATTCGATGGCTCCACCGGTCCGTCCCGGGTTCAGCAGGATCACTTGTCCGTCGCGCAAGTGGGGAGCGGTGCGTTGAGCCATGTAACGATGCCCGTTGGCCGGCACTACTACCATCAACACGTCGGCCTGATCGATGGCGACTTCGACCTCGGTGGTCACGACATCCAGCGGGGCGAAGCCTTGCACCTCGCCCTCTACCTCCACCCCACCCCGGGCTAATACCCCGCTTAAGCGGAATTGGCTGCGATTGAAGAGGGAAACCGGGAACCCCTTCAAGATCAGGTGCGCGGCCACGGCTAAGCCGCCGTTGCCGGCCCCCATCACACAGAATCTTGGATTGTCCATTTTCTTCTCCTTTCCGGGAGGACCATTCCGAACTACGGAATCCACAACTTCGATCTTCGAGAACAACCCCCCTTCCCCCACTTTCGTGAGGGTGATATGGGGCAGGACATGCTGCCACAGGCAGTCTACCCAGAGGCAGTCTGGTTATTCAATGGCAATGGCGAGCTTTAAAAAACGATCATTTTCCTATCGATCAGTGTAACAAGAGGCTCCGGAATGAAGCAAGATCATCCAGCAGTCGTCGTCTTTCCTTAGGGCGCCGACGGCATCTCTCGGCCGCAACTAGGGCAATACTTGTCACGCCGACTATTTTGGTCACCACAAAAAGGACAGTACCGGATCTCTTCTCTCGTTCTGCTTCCCCGGCGCCCCCGAAATAGAACCAGTGCCAAATAGACCAGCAGAGCTGCCAGGGCAAGGCTAATCCCGATCAACAGGATCAAGGCCCAGATCGGATAGGCGTTGCCCAGGGAGAAGGCAGGCAGCATGGAAGTTGCGGTGACGGACGAAGGGGCGCCGGTTGTTGCGAGGACTTCAGGTCGCCCCGAAATGCCCCAGGGAAAAGCCAACAGCGCAGCGCTCCAGCTTGCCTCATCCGATTTCTTGATCCAGCATGGGACGCGGCCGATCTTCACTATGACAGGATCATACCACCCTGGTCTCCTCGCAGAAACCGCAAGAGGAGTGGCAGAGTGCTACACTAAGCAATAAGCCCGCGTGTAGGGACACGGCATGCCGTGTCCCTACGGACAGCCTGCTGCAGCATGATTTTTTAAGTATTTAAGCAGTTAAGTAGGTAAGTAGTTAAGTACTTACTAAGCTACTAAACCACTTAATCACTTGACAACCCGCGGCAGCGCTTTCTGTAAAAGAAAGGAGGCGGTGATCATGATAAGACGGTGGAAGATCGGAATAGTGTTGTGTCTGGTTCTTGTTGGGACCATACTGGCCGCTTGCAGCACAGCCGCACCAGCACCAGCACCAGCCCAGGATGGGGACGATCGTTCCCTTCTGGTGGGCATCTGGATCAGCTCGGGGGAGTCAGTATACGGTCCCTTTAGCAGCGAAACCATCCTGCAGCGCGACGGGCGCTTCTCCCAGACGGTAAGGGCGGGGGAGTTGATGACCTACGACACCGGCACTTATACGGTTCTTCCCGAGGGAAAGGCGATCCACTTTACGGTTTTAGACCATGAACCGAAGACCTACAAAGGCCGGCCGATGGACTGGGTGAACAGTTTCACGACCTTCTACCAGATGATTGATGCCGATACCATGATCTGGGAAGATCACATCGCCGGAACCCGCTGGCAAGTGACTCGTCAATGAGCAATGGGGGAAGATTCGAGGAATCCGTCTTTTTCCTTTATCATGGCGATCCTCGCTTAGATCCGCCCGAATGGCGCTTAGAGGGGAGGGCTTTCCAGGAATTGGCAGACCTGGGAACGGAGATGTCGGCCAATCCCCTCGCTTGGTTCCAGATCGTTCACCCGGAAGACAGAGGGTCTCTTCAACAAGCCCGTAAACGTTTGGCAGCAGGGCGCTCGATTCGTACGCAGTACCGCATCCAGGACAGTCAGGGAAGTGAACGCTGGGTGGAAGACCGAGCTATGCCGCAGCGGGCTGCCGATGGAGAGGTGATCGCGCTGCAGGGCGTTCTCCTAGAGATGACGCCCGTCATAGCTGAGGAAGAAGCGCTTCGGGAGCGGGAGCGGCACTACCGGGAACTGGTGGAAAATCAGGGGGAAGGAGCAGTAATTGTCGACGAGGAGGAGAATTTCCTCTTCGCCAATCCTGCTGCTGAGCAAATCTACGGCGTTCCCCCGGGGGGGCTGATTGGCTGCAATGTTCGACAATTCACGCAACCCGAGCAGTTCGCCACGGTGGAGAGGCAAACCGGT
>CAYXFH010000100.1:0-4203 GCA_964464245.1 uncultured bacterium | reverse complement strand
TGCTCCATCAGCAGTACCATCTGCGGGGTGGAGAAGACCGGCGCCTCCTGGCTGACGATGTTCGCCTCGGTCACCTCTATGCTCATCTCGTGTACCAAGCCTGGTTTCAGTGATTCGGGCATCGCGCCTCCTTTTGATGAGAACAGGGACAATATGGGGACAGATTTGAGAAAAAATGGGGACAGATTTGAAATCTGTCCCCATTTTGGATCGGGTCAAGGACGAAGGAAAATATTGGCTGCCTGGCGAGGACTCGAACCTCGAACATGCTGGTTAACAGCCAGCCGCTCTGCCAATTGAGCTACCAGGCAACCTTAGCGACAAAGTGTATCACCCATGCTGCTAGATTGACAACCCTCCTCGGCCCGCTATAATTATCACTTACCAAAGGCCGTGAAGGGAAGTAGTAGGCGGAAGCCGAACTCGTCCCGGAGCCTGGCAGGTGAACAGAGTAGCTTGCCGCGGGTGCGCCCGTTACCGCGCAAAGAGCAATTGGCGTGGGGCTGTAGCGCAGAGGGAGCGCGCTTCCTTGGCATGGAAGAGGTCACGGGTTCAAGTCCCGTCAGCTCCACCAAATTGAAAGCAGGGTGGTACCGCGGAAGGGAGTCCTTTCGCCCCTCGGGGCGTGAAGGGCTTTTTTATTTTCCTGGATCTGCCCTCCGTCCTCCTCTCGTCATCCCGAAGAGCGGGGAAAGCGGGGGGAAAACGCAGACCCCATCAGTGAGGAGAGAGCATGAGCACGGAGCGTTACAACTTCAAAGAGATCGAACCGAAATGGCAGAAGCAGTGGGCCGAAGAGCCTGCCCGTGGGGAGGAGGGGCGCCCCAAGTTCTACAACCTGGTGATGTTTCCCTACCCATCCGGAGGCGGCTTGCACATGGGGCATGCGCGCACCTACACCATCGGCGATGTGATCGCCCGTTTCAAGCGGATGAGGGGATTCAATGTGCTCCACCCGATGGGATGGGATGCCTTCGGCATGCCGGCCGAGAACGCCGCCATTCAGCGTGGCCTGCACCCAGGCTTCTGGACCAACCAGGCTATCGAAGAGATCGAGCGGCAGCAAAAAACCCTGGCCATCTCCTACGACTGGGACCGCCGCTTTGCCAGTTGCCAGCCGGACTACTACCGCTGGACGCAGTGGCTCTTCATCCAATTCTTCAAGCGCGGCCTGGCCTACAAGAAGAAAGCGCCGGTGAATTGGTGCCCGGCCTGCCGGACTGTGCTGGCCAACGAGCAGGTGGAGGAGGGCGGCTGCTGGCGTTGCCAAACCCCGGTGGTGAAGAAAGACCTGGAGCAGTGGTTCTTCCGCATCACTGCCTACGCCGACCGCCTGCTGGCTGATCTTGATTTACTGGAGGAATGGCCGGAGCGGGTGAAGACGATGCAGCGCAACTGGATCGGCAAGTCCCAGGGCGCTCTTGTCG
The DNA here is from genome assembly GCA_964464245.1 of uncultured bacterium. Taxonomy (GTDB): domain Bacteria; phylum Caldisericota; class JANLFM01; order JANLFM01; family JANLFM01; genus JAPLHV01. The sequence continues at coordinate 2,776 of CAYXFH010000100.1, read as the reverse complement.
ATTTTCCTGTGGATACGCCTGTGGAGACGCCTGCGGAGACACCTTCCCCTGTGGAAACTGAGGGCGGGATCAACCCCCCCGAGAAGATCACCGTTTTTACCACCCGTCCGGACACGCTCTGGGGCGCCACCTTCATGGTCTTGGCCCCGGAACATCCCCTGGTGGCCAAGCTCACCTCACCCGAGCGCCAGTCGGAGGTAGAGGCTTACATCGAGCAAGCCCGCCGCCAGACCGACGTGGAGCGTCAATCAACGGAGAAGGAGAAGACCGGGGTTTGGATCGGGGCTTATGCAGTCAACCCGGTCAATGGAGAGAAGATCCCCATTTGGATCGCCGATTACGTCTTGGTAACTTACGGCACTGGAGCAATCATGGCCGTTCCCGCCCATGACGAGCGCGACTTCACTTTCGCTTTGAAGTACGGCTTGCCGATACTCCCGGTGATCGAGCGAAACGACGGCCTCGCCAAAAGCTTGGTCTGGCCGGGGTCCATGGAAGAGGGGTTCCGCTCTTCCCTGGAAGGGGAGGGTTTTCAATTCCAAGCCGGCCCAGTAGGGGAGGCCGGCGAGGGCTTTTTCGTCACCCTTCACGGACACGATCAGATCGACCGCTACCTGGAGTTGGTCCGCCGGCACCTGCGCCCAGGCCACTGGAACGAAGCGCTGGGCGCTCGCTGGGTGATCGTCTTTGCAGATGAGGTCTGCCTCCTTGACTCGATCGCTGCCGATAGCCACATCCTGGCCCGCTGCAAAGCGCTTTGCCCCGATGTCGAGGGGAACCGCACGGTAATGGAGATGGTTTCTCATCATCCCTTCTACCAAGATGTCCTCTTCCACGCTGACCACGGCTCCATGATCTCCTCCGCTGAGCTGACCGGCACAAGTGGGGAGGAAGCCTACGCCAAGGTTACGCACTGGTTGGCCGAGCGTGGCATCGGCAAGGCCTCCATCAACTACCGCTTGCGCGACTGGTTGATCTCTCGCCAGCGCTATTGGGGAGCGCCGATCCCGATCGTCTATTGCCCGCTCTGCGGCATCATCCCAGTGCCGGAGGAACAATTGCCGGTGCTCCTGCCGGAGGATGCCCCCCTCACCGGCGAAGGCGGCTCTCCACTGGAGAAGGTTCCCTCCTTCGTCCAGGCGGCCTGTCCGCGTTGTGGCGGCCCGGCCCGTCGCGAGACTGACACCATGGATACCTTCGTCGATTCCTCCTGGTACTACTTGCGCTACACCTCCCCCAATGCCCTCGCCAACCCCGACGACCGGCCCTTCGACAGCCAGGCCGCCAACCACTGGCTCCCGGTGGATCTCTACATCGGCGGCATCGAACATGCCATCCTTCACCTGCTTTACTCCCGTTTCTTTACCAAGGTGCTGGCCGACCTGAGCCTGGTGGACTTCCAAGAGCCCTTCACCAAGCTCTTCACGCACGGCATGGTCACCCTGGGGGGAAGCGCCATGTCCAAGTCCAGGGGAAATGTGGTGTCGCCCAATGAGACCATCGAGAAATATGGCGCCGATGCGGCCCGTCTCTATCCTCTCTTCATCTCCCCTCCCGAGATGGACGCCGAGTGGAGCGAACGTGGCTTGGAGGGCATCTTCCGTTTTCTCAACAAGGTCTGGCGGCAAAGCCTGGACTTCCTGGAAATTCAAGCGGCCTTGAGCAACCCTTGGGGCCCGCGCGAGCAGGCTTTGCGGGCCAAGACCCACGATACCACCCGGCGCGTCAGCTTGGACATCGAGGAGCGTTTCCGCCTGAACACGGCCATCTCCGCGATGATGGAGCTGGTCAACGCCTGGGGGGACTACCAAGCTGTGACCCCCTCCGAACGCAACCAAGTCGTGGAGATGGAAGCGCTGGAGACCCTCTCACTACTCCTGGCCCCCTTCGCGCCGCACATTGCCTCCGAGCTGTGGGAGCGGGCCGGAAAACCCGGCGACGTACACCGGGCATCCTGGCCGGCTTGGGATGAAGCGATCCTGAAGATGGAGAAGGCCACCCTGGTGATTCAGATCAACGGCAAGCTGCGCGACCGTCTGGAGGTGCAGAAAGGCCTCACCTCCGAGGAGACCGAGCGCCTGATCCTAGACTCCCCGCTGGTGCAGAAGTTCCTGGAAGGAAAGCCGGTGCGCAAGGTGATCGTAGTCCCGGACAAGATCGCCAATATCGTCGTCTAGAGTCCCTGAACTTATCTTAGGAAAGTCAGCGTACACTCAGGCACTAATACTTTCACCCAGTAGCCGGCTTTGGGCTGAAAGGCGCCGCCGCTGACCAGCCCGGCGTAGGTGGAACCGGTCCACCGGTAGAAGGGGCTCTTGATCCAGCCAGCGCTGATCGCGTCGTCGAGGTTCTTGAGAACCAAGGCTTTATGCACGCGTACAGTGCTCCAACCGATCGCCGCCTCGTAAGGCGAGCCGATCAAGTTCCAACCCTGCGACAGTGAAATCGTAAAGGAGCTTTCCATGTTGGGTTGCCCAGTGATGGAAAGAGGATAAGAAGTAGGCGCTTTCAGCCAGTAGCCCTTCCCGATAGCCAGGGTGATCTGGTTTCTCCCCAGGTAGACATTTGCCACAGCATTCCATGAATAGAGCGGCCAGCCTGCCGGAAAGACGGCTTCGGGGCTGGGGTTGGCCAGTACCAGGGGTACGCTGATCATGTTCCAACCCGAGAGAAGCCCGTACTCCAGCGTGACATCATCTGGAGGCAGGGTGAAAGCCCAAGTGTCATCGAGGTCGCCGCCGCTGCCACTTCCCCCGTAGAGAATCACCTTGCCGTT
>CAYXFH010000099.1:0-10807 GCA_964464245.1 uncultured bacterium | reverse complement strand
GTCCCGTTGCCGGCGCCCAAGGTGATGTCCAAGAAGGCCATTGCTCCCGCTTCACTCCAGATGCTGAACGGCGATTTGTTGGCGAGCCCGGCGTCAGGCTTGCCGCCGAAGGCGCCGACGATGCCGTAGGTCACCCCGTTCGTCTCCAACATTTCCAAGTGGTGCGCATGACCAGCCAGCGCTAGATCGACGTCGTATTTCTCGAAGAGGGGCACTAGCGGGGCAATCGTCTCCGGGTTGTCGTACCAGGCCCAGCCTTGATAATCGTTGCCGGAAGCATAAGTAAAGCCATGTCCCAAGACCACGGTCCAGTCAGCGGCTGGAATGGAAGCCAACTGTTTTTCCAACCAGGTCAGTTGTTCCGGGGTGAGGCTCTCGGCGCTCCACTCCAGATCCAAGCAAAGGAAGTGGACCCGCCCGTTGTCGATGCGGAACCACGCGCGGGAACCTTCTTTTAGATCCATCCCAGTCGGATAGTAGTAGCGCTGGAAGAGAGCCGCACCGCCGAAGAGGGTATCGTGATTGCCCAACAGCGGGCGGAAGGGAACCTGCCCAGTGGTCGGGGCGAACAAGGCTACGGCTTCGTTCCATTCGGCATTGCGAAAGCCGAAGTCGACCATGTCACCCAGGAGGAAGAAGAAACTGAAGCCATGGGCAGGGTCGCTGATCTGGTTGAGCATCTTGGCGGTCAGGTCGCCTTGACTGGACGAGGAGCCGACGTGGGCATCCGAACCGACGGCGAAGCGCAATGGTTGCTCTCCACCCGGAGGAGTGCGGAAGCGCACCACCGGACCTTGATCGACTTGATACCAATAGTCGCTGTCGACCTCCAACTCCCGCAGCATGAAGGTGTGCTCTTGCTGAGCCGCCTCCTCGACGATGGTTCGTCCTTCTCCCGCTTTGCCCCATTTCAGGGTGTGTTGAGAGGGTTGGCGGGTCCAGAAAACCACCGCCATGTTGGGAACCCCGCCGGCGCTGTTGCCCTCCCCCAGGAGCAATTGGGCCGGTTGGTCGGAGGGGTTGGCGTTGGGGCCGGTCCCCAGGAAGAGGAAGAGAGCAGCGGCCAGGACTAAGCCGATTCCGCTGATGACCCAGATCCCCGCTCCCGGCAGGTGTGGCTTCCCGCGCTTGCGGTGAGCCTGGATCCAAAGGTCCAAGGCAGCCAAAAGAGGGATCAGTGCGGCCAATCCCCCTACCAGCCAGAAGGCCGGCTGGTAGGCGCCGTTCACTCGGTAGAAGCCGATCGTGCTGGGAAAGCTGAAGATGTAGAGGAGGGCAGCCACCAAGGCCAAGGCGCCGGCTGCCACCATCCCCAGCCAAAGGATCCGCCGCCAAGGCGGGGTGTTATTCCACGCTTCCTGCAGGCGCGTGCGCGCTGGACTATTCATCGTTCACCTCAAAGATGGTCTCTTGAATGGGAAGATCCCGCTTTCCTGCGCTTCGGCGCAGGTGCGCTTCGCGGAAGCCTCCATCCCATGGTCGGTAGTATACATGACCCCGCTTCCTCCAGCGCCGGGAAAAGCAGAGGTATTTCTGACTCCTTCTCTTTCTTTTGGACTATACTAAAGAAGGGTCATCCACTTGAAATGAAAAGGAAGCAAATAAATAAATCTGTCCCCTTTATTTAAAAGGAGCTAGGATGAGCGAACGAGAGTTATTGTTGGCGCCGGGTCCCACCATGGTCGAAGCGGAAGTGTTGGAGGCGTTGGCGCAAGAGCCTCTTTCTCACGTCGATCCCCGCTTCGTGGCCATCTATGCCGAGGCGCTCAGTCAAACCCGCCGCCTCTTTCAATTGACCGGGGGAGCGGTTTTCCTCCTGGCCGGCAGCGGCACCCTGGCCATGGAGATGGCTCTGGTGAACACAGTGGCGCGGGGAGAGCGCTTGCTGGTGGTCAGCCACGGCTACTTCGGCGACCGCTTCGCCCGAATCGCCGCCGCCTTTGGGATTCAGGCCGATCTCCTCTCCGCCCCCTGGGGGCAACGCGTGCCGGCCGAAGAGGTGGCCGCCGCCCTCCAAGGCCAAAATTACCGGGCCGTCACCGTCACCCATGTAGACACTTCTACCGGGGTCGAAGCCGACCTGTCTTCCCTGGTTCCCCTGGTGAAAGGGCACGGCGCTCTTTTCCTGCTGGATGGTGTATGCGCCACCGGGGCCATCGAGGAAGAGATGGGGAAGACCTACGGCGACCCCTCCTATACCATCGACCTGGTCTTTAGCGGAAGCCAGAAAGCCCTCGGCCTCCCCCCCGGCCTGTTCCTGCTGGCGATGGGGGAAGGCGCTCTGGCCGCTCGTCGAGCAATGCCAAGCATCCCCGCCTACTATGCTGACGCGTTGAACTGGTTGCCGGTGATGGAGGATCCCTCCCGCTACTTCGCCACCCCGCCGGTGAACATGGTGACGGCCTACCGAGTAGCCATGCAGCGGCTCTTTGCCGAGGGGCTGGAGACGCGTTGCCTCCGCCACCGGGTACAAGGACAGGCTGTGCGGGCCGCTCTGCGCTCGATCGGTTTCATCCCGCTGGCCGAGGAGGATGTGGCCGCCTCCACCGTCTCCTGTCTGCGCTACCCAGCCGGCTTGGACGATGCCTCCTTCCGGGGAGGATTGGCTCGGCGCGGTGTGATCGTGGCCGGAGGGCTGGCCGAGACGAAGGGTTTAGCCTTCCGCTTGGGCCACCTGGGGAATGTCACCGCTGTCGAGCTGCGACGCGCGCTGGCTCACATCAGCGCGACAATGGTAGAGCTGGGCGCCCATCTCGACTTGCCGGTTGTTTTCGAAATCTTTAACGAGGTCATGACCGGTGGGTTGGAGGTGGGGCGATGACTCTTCACGGGGTCTTCCCTGCGCTGGCTACCCCCTTCCTGGCTGGTGGAGAGATCGACTGGGAGGCTCTCGCTTTCAACCTGCACGCCTACAATCAAATCAACCTGGCTGGCTATGTGGCGCTGGGCACTTCCGGTGAGTTTCCCTTTCTTCGCGATGGGGAACGAGCTCAGTTGATCAAGTGCGTGCGCAATCAAGCCGCGCCAGGGAAGATCGTGGTGGCTGGCGCTGGCGCCGAGTCTACCCCCGAAGCTATCCGCCGCGGGCGGGAAGCAGCCGATCTGGGGGCCGACGCCGTGCTGGTCTTGCCGCCTCACTACTTCAAGGGCAGCATGAGCGAGGCCGCGCTAGAGCGCCACTATCGGACCGTCGCTGACGCTTTAACGATCCCTTTGTTGCTCTACAACATGCCGGCCAACACCGGCATCAATCTCTCCGCCACTCTGGTCAAACGCCTCGCCGACCACCCCCGGATCATCGGCCTGAAGGACTCCGGCGGGAACTTGACGCAGTTGGAAGAGGTGATCGAAGGGATCCCCGATCGCTTCTCCGTCTTCACCGGCGCCGGCAGCTTGCTCTTCCCGGCCTTGGCGATGGGGGCGAGCGGCGCCATCCTGGCTGTAGCCAATGTCTTCCCCGAGCTCTGCCTGGCAATTTACCAAGCCGCGTTGGAGGGAGAGTACGAGATCGCCCGCTGGTTGCAGTCGAACTTGCTGGAGACCAATGCAGCCGTCACCAGCCGCTGGGGGATCGCCGGCATGAAACGGGCGATGGATCTACAGGGATACCGGGGCGGTTTCCCCCGCTTGCCAATCCTTCCATTCGACCCAGCTTGGGAGGACGAACTGCGGCAAATCCTGGCGAAAGCCGAACGCTCTCCTCTAGACTGAACGAAAAAGTTAATCACTGAAACGCAACTTGCCAAGATCGGATTGGAGACGCTAGACTTTGCTCTTTCCCAGCGCGCTGGTTAGCGCTTCTGCCGCCCGCGTCAGCTTGGCATGGGCCTCATACTCCAGGCGCGTCCGGCAGACGGCTTGAATGGCCTTCAAGGCATCTTCCGCGGCTTGATAGAGCGGCGGAATGTCCTCCATCATCTTGCGGACCTCCTCCTCCTCGGTCGTGTTGCTGCGCTTCCCAGCTTTCCCCTTGCCCTCTTTTCCCTCGCTGGTGCGGATCACTAACAGGTGTCTCCCCTTGATCTCGGCCACCATGTTCGGCTCCAGGTTGACCAAGGGGAGAAAGACCATCGTCACCACCCGGCTCTCCGCCGGCGCTGTCTCCTCTGCGTTCTCCATCGTTGCCTCCTCTACCATGAGATGACTACCCTTCTATTGTACGCTGCTAGTTCCCCTTCAGCCTAGAGGCGCAAGCGGCGAAAAACGAGAGGCGCTCCCCAGGCGATCCACAAGCCGACCGCTGCCAGAGCCAGGTAGCGGCCCACCAGCAGAGGGACTGTGGCGCCGCCAGGGAGAAAAACTTGGACAGCGAGGTAGCCGCCGCCGGCCGCTGCCATCCCCAGCAGCAGGCGGAGGACTTTGCGGTGGAAAAGGCCGGCCACCACGAAACCTCCCTGTTGTTGCAGCAATGCCCAGCCGGCCAGGAAGCCGAAGAGGACGCCAGCCAGCCCGACCACCCCGCCCAGGTCCCGCGGGTGGTAGATGGTCGGGTTCTCGGGGAAAGCTTGAGCGGCCAGAATAGCCCACCCCGGCGGGTCGCTCGGGGGGAGAGCCAACCCGGCCAGCAGGGGGAAAACGATCAGCGCCAGAGAAGCCAGCAAGGCCAGCAGGATCTGTCCCGGCAGCGAACGCCTTCGCCAAGCGCGGGCCAGGGGTTTCTCCCAGCGCAGGAAGGCGAGGAGGACGATCCCCCCCACCGCCCAGCCGGCCAGCACATCCCAGGGGAAATGAACCCCCAGTTGCAAGCGGGAGAAGCCGATCAGGATGATCAAGCCGATGGCAAGGCCGCGTCCCCAGCTTGATGCCTGTTGCGCCAACAGCCCCCAGAAGACGGCGGCATTCTGGGCATGGCCGGAGGGAAGGCCGTAGGAGCTTTCGGGTTGGGCAGGCCGGACTTCGTCGCTGACCCAAAAAGGGCGAGGAGCATGGAAGAGAAACTTCAAGGTGACCATCAGGCTGGCGGAGAGGCTGATGGCAACCCCCAAACGCGCCGCCAGGCGAGGGTTGACACACCAGTAGAGGAAAGGGAGCAACAAGAGAAAGAAGACCTCCGTCCCCATTGCGCTGATCGCGACCATCGGCCATGTCAGCCCGGGCAGGGTTCCTTGCAGCCAAATCACCACGGCCAAGCCCCAACTGAAGAGTCCTTCCCAGCCGTTCACGCCATCCTCCCAATCAGTTGATCACTTCTTTCTCTCACCCGCCTATTGTAAGGAATGAGCATCCGCTTGGCATCTATCAATCCAATATGGGGGCAGATTTCAAATCTGTCCCCATATTGGCAATTCAAATCTGTCCCCATCTTGGCAATTCAAATCTGTCCCCAAAATCGGTTCTTTCTCAAACTGAGTTGGTAAGACAGTCTGAGGGCAAACGAGGTCTCTGGGATCATCAAGGCAGACGACAACAAGTCAACTTGCGGAAATGCGATAACCCCCGGCAGGGCGTTCTGGAGAATGATGCATCACTAGGAGAGAGAGCCCGTGCCTGAGCGGGTTTGAAACCCGCCCCTACGAGGACCACTCCGGCGCAAACCATATCGGGGTCGGTGAGACCTCAAAAACAAAAGGGAATGACCGTCCCTGAGACTGAGACCATCCTTGAGATTGTCGGCTTTCCTGGGACCGCCGCACCCCAGTGCGGCAAATCTGCGACTGAGACCGTCCCTGAGTCTGAGACCGTCCCTGAGTCTGAGACCGCTCCTGAGTCTGAGACCGTCCCTGAGACTGAGACCGTTCCTGGGACCGCCGCACCCCAGTGCGGTATCTGCAGTAACAAGACGGAGGCCAACCGCGCTGGAGATCAACCAACCCGAGGGTGGTTCTCCAGCGGCTATCTGCCCCACTTCGACACAGGACACCCTGCCGGGGGCTATCGACTTGCCGGGAGCTGTCGACTTGCCGGGAGCTATCGACTTGCCGGGAGCTATCGACTTGCCGTGAGCTATCGACTTGCCGTGAGCTGTCTAGCCGCAGGCTGGTAGGTTACCCACTTGAAAAGAAAAGGAATGCCAAAATCTCTCAAATGTCCTCATCATGGGGCGCCCTTCACGTCGCCGAGCATGGCAAAGGAAAGACTTCCATGCAAGCGATAAACTAGGGCAGGTTTCGACTCCACCTTTCGTGGGGCAATCGATCGTTTTGGTGATACACAGACTGACCTGAACTCAGATTACGATGAAGGATGGTGACTAAATGGAGGATTATACACGCGAGCCGCTCGCTCTAGAGCGTGTCGGTTTGCGAATACGCCGGCTTCTGGCAGCTTGGAAGAAACTGCGGGCAAGTTTGGAGGCTTGGGACCGGAGGCATTTCGAGCTGGAGCGAGAAGTTCTGGATGAAGGACTACTCAGCCTGGCGGCCAATTGGCCGGCGCTTCGGGTCGAGCTGGAGGAGAGAATCCAAGCCAACCGTCGATGCTTGGAAGACCCGGTGTACCCGCAGTTGCTGGAGGAAGCTTTACAAAAGGCCGGAGTTCCGCTGGCAGGAGTTTTTCCGGACTTCGAGTTTCCTCCTTTCAAGCTGCGCGTCTCTCTGGCCGAAGAGCAGTGCATTCTCAGCATGGGACGGCGACGGGAGAGCGCCTCGGCGATGAACCCCGCTTCAGTGGCCGCTTGGGTGGCCGCCCGCTACCACAAGGTGACCGGCCGTCCGATTCAAGTCGCCAGGCTTTGCCGAGAGCTGCGGGATGCCTATGAGTACGCCAACCGGCTGCACTACACAGGTCGCGAGGTGCTCTGGGGAAATCCCGTCCCTCTGGCTACCCTCTTCACTCTTCTCACCCTGCGACGCGAGGCCAAACGAGACTATCCTCTGCAACTATTCCTCTACGACCTGGGGCGATTGAAAGAGATATATCCCTTGGAACTGCAGGGATACCGCTTCGAGTTCGGCTTCGCCCGCAATCAAGGCCGCTCCTACGATCTGGTCGACTCCCAGGGAAGGGTCAGCCACATCAGCAGTTTGGCAATCCATGCACCGGAGGAGGAACATGCCGACGATTCGCAGGGATGACCTAAGAGCCCTCCAAGCCGGTCAACCGCCCGCGGACCCTGCTCTGCTCCAGGCCATGACGGTAGGCCGCGAGCTGTGGCTGGACTATCTGCGCGAGCACTACCTGGAGAATTACATTGCCAGCGGCGGGAGCAAGGTCAAGGTTCTGGTCGGCAGCCGCGGCGCAGGCAAGACTCACTTATTGAGAGTGGTCGCAGCGGATGCCAAGGCCCTCGGGTACGAGACGGTCTTCCTTTCCGCCCGATCCACTACAGCCAAGTTGAGTGACTTGCCCAGCCTCTATCGAGACATCGCCCGAGGGATCGACATGGAATTTCTGGTGGCCGGCCTCTGTCGCCGCGTAGCTGCCGAGCTTGGCTACGACGAACGCCAGTACGATGGCTACAGCCCCCTCCTGCCCCTCTTGGTAGAGAAGGGACGGCCCACTCCCATCGCCAAGCGGGAGATCAGCGACGCCGCTTGGAGAGTCTTTCGCCGCTTCGACTTGGGACCCTCCTTTCTCACCTTCGTCTGGGGAGTGGTGCAGTCGCGCACCTACGATGAGGACGAAGAGGACCGCATCCGCGAGTTCCTCTACTTGAAATGGCTGGCCGGTGAGAAACTGGAACGCGGCGAGAAGCAGCAAACCAGCCTTTTCGAGCGCTTGGGAAAGCCCACCGCCCGTTACTGGTTGAACTCCTTGATTCACCTCTTGCGCATCGCCGGGAAACGAGGCTTGCTGGTCCAGATCGACGATCTGGAAGCGCTGACTGAACGGAGCGGTGAAGGCGGAGGTTATCGCTATTCTCCCCAAGCGGTAAAAGATAGCTGCGAGCTCTTTCGCCAACTGATCGACGACGCCGATTGCCTCAGCGGTTTCTTTCTGCTTTTGGCTGGACGCCCTCCCTTCATTCAAGACCTGCACCGCGGCTTTCAGAGCTATGAGGCTCTCTGGATGAGGCTGCAGACCGGCCTGGTACCCTCCACTTGCTTCAATCCCTTCGCCGATATGATCGACGTCGATCAGCACGACCAAGCCTTGCGCGGTGAGCCGCTCGCTCTGCAAGTGGCGGCCCGCTTGCGCGCGGTGCTGGCCGAAGCGGGCTTGCGCCACGGTGAACAGCCTGCCCCTCGGGTGGAGGAATTGGCGGAAGAACCGTTGCGGGCCGGCGTGCGCAGTGAGGCGAGCCTTTACCAGGAGGAGTGGTCATGAATAGCATTCCCTACGAGGAGACGCGCCGGATGGCGGTGGCTGTCATCGAATCGCTGCGGGCGGGCATTCCCACCCGCGCCTCTACCCGCGCCTTGCCCGACTTGCGGCCCAACCTCAAGCGAACGGTGCAAGCCGACTTGGATGCATTCCAAAGCGGCGGCCAGGTTCCCCCTGGGCGATTGCTGTGGGGGCAGTACGGCCAGGGCAAGACACACGCCTTGACAGCCATCGAACACCTCGCCTTGGACCACGGCTTTGCTACCAGCCGCGTCTCACTCAGCCGCGAGGTTGCCCTTCACAACCTCTTCCACTTTTACCGGCGAGTGGCTCCGATCGTGCGCTTGCCGGACTCCCAGGCGCCGGGCATCCTCGGTCCCCTCAATCGTCATCGCCGCAGCGAGCTGGAGGGATCCCCGGTCTTAGAGCCGGGCCGCTATTGCCACCCCTTGCCGGCCATCGTGCTGCAGGATCTGCTGGCGGCCAGAGATTCCGAGGACCAGGCCAACCTCTACGGAGACCTGATGGGCAATCGCATCCCCTTGGGCGAGTTGCGTCACTTGCACAAGCAAAGCCGCCAGGAGCCGTTGCCCAAATTCCAGGAAAACTTCAAGGCTGGACGTCACGCCACCGCCTACCTGGGCTTGTTGGCCGACGCCATCCGTTTCTGCGGCTACCGGGGCTGGGTGCTGCTGATCGATGAAGCCGAGCTGATCGGCCGCTTGGGGCGGGCCGGCCGGATGAGAGCCTACCTTAACCTCAGTACCTTGCTGGGGTGGTCGGCCGCACTGCCTTACCCGATCTACACCGTCGCTGCGGTCGCTTCCCGCCTGCAGGACGATCTTTGGCACGGAAAGATCGGTTCCAGCCGCTCCGACCCAATTCTGCTCCCTGGGCTGGCCGAAGAGAAGTGCGGAAAAGCGGAGGGTCAAGCCCTCTCCCACTTCTTCCAACAGGCCATGGATCCTGTGCAGTGCCCCACTGTGCGGCCATTGCGCGGGGAGGACTTGCTGCTTCTATTGGAACGGGTGCGACAGTTGCATGCCGACGCCTACGCCTGGCCGGCTGAGCTGGACCTGCCGGAGTTGATCGGTTCCATCGGCGAGCAACCGGTGCGTACGCACCTGCGCGCCGCCTTGGAGGCGCTGGATGTCAAACGAGCGGTGGGAGAGACGATCCACCCGCAGGCTGTTGGTTTGGTGGATTCTTCCTGGAGAGAAGAGAAGGAGGATGCCGGCGAGGAGATCAAGGAGAAGTCAGCCGATCCTGCCAGGGAGAGCGAGGAGTGACAGGGGGAGAAGAAAACCCGGACTGCTCATCGAGTGCGCCGGTAGGATGTGAAGAAGACCTGTCCTCGGGGTCTTCGCTCTTCCCCGAAGCAGAGATGAGTCCAGAGGAACGCTTGTGGCGGCGGATATTCGATTGTCCCTCGCCCACATCGGAGCATCCAGGGGAAGAATAGCCCAAGCTGTTAAGTCCTTTCGCTGGCCGGTTGCGCTCTAACGCTCGCTCTGGTCGGCTGTCCGTTCGTTGTTCAAGCGGGTGAACCTCTTACAGATCAGCGATGACGCGCAACGAACTCCGCTAACCGTAGCCGGAGGATTATCCCGAGGATTCCTCCAGCAAGGCCAGCAGCGAATCGTATTGGTAGGTGGCGGCCAGTTGCCGAAGTTCGTCGGCCACCCCGGGGAGGAGGCGGGACGCCTCCTCGATCGACTCACGAAGCCGTTCCACCCGGGCGGAGAGGATTGCCTCGCGCATCGCCGCGCGAAGCGATGCGGGAAGGGCGGCCAGAGATTGCAGCCGAAGGGAGGCTACCGGGGGATTTTGTTCGTCTTCCTCGGCGGAGCGTTCCTCATAGAGAAAACGAATCCCCAGGCATTCTCTGATGGCTTCGAATAATTCCTCTTCCTGGAAGGGCTTGCGCAGGTAACCGTCGGCGCCTGCTTGGAGGATCTGCTGCCGATCGTCCTCGAAGGCGCTGGCGGTGACAGCGATGATCTGCAGGTGAGTAGGGCTGTCCTTTTCACTGTCCCGCACGCGCCGGATGGCTTCATAGCCGTCCATCACCGGCATGCGCATGTCCATCAGAACCAACCGAGGGTTCCAGGTATCGATGCGATCGAGGGCTTCGCGTCCGTCCCGCGCCTCCGTGGTCTGGAAACCGATGGTCTCCAACATCTGGACCAGGAGCGAGCGGTTCTCCGCCTTGTCGTCGGTGACCAGCACGCGGATAGGAGCCTGGTCAGGCGCTAAGCCGGCCACTCTGTGCAAGAGGTGGGGAGGTTTGAGAAGGCTCTCGTCCGTCCTCATAATCGGCAGGACCAGAAGGAAGCGACTTCCCCTGCCAGGCTCGCTGGTGACAGTGAGGTCTCCCCCCATCAAGCGGGCGAACTGGCGGCTGATTGCCAACCCCAATCCAGTTCCTCCCTCGGTGCGGGCGCCAGCCTCCGTTTGCTCGAATGGACGGAAGAGCCTCGCCAGGTCTGCCTCGGCAATCCCCATCCCGCTATCCTCCACCTCCACCTCCAAGCGAAAGATTCCACCGAGATCGCCTTTTGTTGTAATGCGCCAGGCGATCCCCCCCCGATCGGTGAATTTAATG
>CAYXFH010000098.1:0-3706 GCA_964464245.1 uncultured bacterium | reverse complement strand
CTTCCCCCGCCCGGAAAAGGAACGATGATAAACATTGACGAGTTCGCCAAGGTCCAATTGCGCGTCGCCCGGGTGGAATCGGCCGAGCGGGTGCCGGGCTCCAAGAAGTTGCTGCAACTGACTGTGCAGTTAGGCGAAGAGTTGCGGACCGTGGCAGCCGGGATCGGAAAACAGTACACACCGGAGGAGCTGGTGGGGAAGACGGTGATCGTGGTGGCCAATTTGGAGCCTGCTGTTCTGGCTGGCGTTGCCTCCAACGGAATGGTTCTAGCCGCCTCCTGGGGCGAGGGCATCAGCCAGGAGCTTTCCCTCCTGACCCTGGACCGGCCCCTTCCACCCGGATCAATGATCAGGTAGCCTTCAGGGTAAATAAGGGGACAGATTTATTTTCCACCCGGTTCATGCAGCAGGCCAGGTTCCGTTCATCTTCGCCCAGATCAAGATCAGGTGCATGTGGTTCGTCATCAGGGAATAGGCTGAGGTTCTGCACGCATAGACGCACCCTTCCATTTCCGCGGGTTCTTAAGGCAATGCCGATAGTCCCCATCAGCGTCGAGAACGGCTTGCTGGTACTCAATAAATAAATCTGTCACCTTTTTGCCATGGTGAGTTAATCGGAGAAAAGCCTTATCATAATGAAGCAGGGAGGGCTGCGATAAACCCCCCGTTAGGAGAATGGATGCATTGCGGATCATGACCGGCAAGGCGGGCTGTTTTTGAAGCACAGCAAGCGGATGTGGGCGTCAGTGAAGGCTGCCCTGACAAAACCCAAAGTGGCTCTGGTCTTGTATCTTATTTGTCTCTTGGGGGCCTTCGCGCTGGTCTTGCTCTGCAATGTTCCACCCGCCTTCCTCTACCTTTTTGCAGCGCCAATTCTGGCAGCCGCGGTGATCTACCGGCAGCCCATCTACCTGATCATGGTTGTCGCTTTTTTGCCGATCGAGCTGCTTTCGATCCTTTTTTTCAGCGCCTTTCTTGAGTTCATTGCTCTGATTGGCTTGGCAATCATTTGGCCGACGATCCTGGGGTTGGGAATCGGGTTCTTCCAACTCGCCAAGACTCGTCGCCTGGCAGAAGCGCGTCTAAGCGCGGAGGTCGCCCAACACCGGGAGACCGAGGAGGAGCTGGCCAGAGCGGCGGAACGGCTAGAGCTGGCCATCTCTGCTGCTGGTCAAGGGTTTTACGACTGGGATTTGGAGAGCGATCGCGTCACCTTGGAGGGATCATTAATAGCATATCTGGGAAGCGACACCCTGGAGCAGCCGAGCAGCCGTCACAATTGGATGCAGAAGGTGAACGAGGAAGACCGCCCGGGTTTGGAGAAGGCATTGATTGCCGCGCTGGATCAAGACCAACCCTTGCAGGCTGAATATCGCCTCGCTCAAAGCGACGGCTCTTGGCTGTGGGTACAGGAACGGGGACGCGTAGTGGCGCGGGATCGGGGGGGCAAGCCGAAGCGCATTAGCGGGATTTTGCAGGACATCGATAGCCGCAAGCGCGCTGAGGAGGAGTTGGCTCAAAAGGATGAGCTGACCCGTTTTTTTGGCGCTCTTCTGCAAGACTCCTATCAACCCTTCGTGGTGACCAACGCGGATGGACGAGTAGCTCACTGCAACCCTGCCTTTTGCGCGCTGCTGGGCTATTCAGAGGAAGAGATGCAGAGTTGGAGCTGGATGGAAGGCACCCCGCCGGAGTGGAAGGAGAAAGAATCAGGGGTTCTGGCCATCCTGCAGGCGGGAGGACAACCGCTACGCTATGAGAAAGAATATTGGCGCAAAGATGGGAGCCGGGTTCCGGTAGAACTGGTGGTGCATCAGTTTCAGCGGGGAGAAGGAACGCCCAGCACCTATTTTTACGCCTTCGTCCTCGACATCTCCACTCGCAAGCGGGCCGAGGAGGCTCTTCGCCGGCAGGAAGAGGAGTTGAGCCAACTCGTTCAGCAGGCCCCCATCGGCATTTACCGTACGACGCCGGAGGGCCGCTTTCTGATGGCCAACCAAGCATTGGTGGAAATTGCCGGGTTCCGCTCGTTGAAAGACTTGCTGACCTACGATCTGGAACGTGGCCAGGCCGAGCCGCCAGGGCAGCGGAAGCGCTTCAAGGAACAGCTTCTTCGCGACGGCCAAGTCCGTGGGATGGAAGCGGTCTGGAATCGTCCCGACGGGACTCGCATTATTGTTCGTGAGAATGCGCGAGTAGTGCGAGGCGATGATGGGCAGTTGCTTTACTTTGAAGGAACAGCCGAAGACGTTAGCGAAGAACACCTTCGAGATGAGGCGCTACGGCGTCAAAACGCCACGCTTCTCGCTCTGCAAGAAACGGCCCTGGGTTTGCTGAATCGGTTGGAACTGCGTGATCTGTTGCAGGAAATCGTCAACAGGGCCGGCCAATTGCTGGGCACCCCCCATAGCTTCCTCTTTCTGGCTGTTCCGGGTGGGCAGGGGTTGAAGATGAAGGTGGCTGGCGGGCGTATGCGCGGCTATCTGGAGATTCTCTACCAGCCCCGCGAAGGGTTGATCGGACAGGTCTTCTCCAGTGGGCAAGCCATGCTTGTGCGTGAATTTGGCACCTGGCCGGGCCGCAGCCGCCGCATCCCCGCTTTCCGAAACCAGAGCATGTTGGCAGTGCCGTTGCGCTCGGAGAAGGAGGGGACCATCGGTGTCCTCGGTCTCAGCTTCGAGGACGGGCAGGAAGTGGACAAGGAGGAATTGGCTGTTCTGGGCCAATTTGCTTCCCTGGCCAGCATTGCGGTGGACAATGCCCAGCTTTACACCACCGCTGCCAATGAGCTGCGCCAGCGCCAGCACACTGAGGAAGCATTACGCGAGAGTGAAGCCAAGCTGCGTTCTCTGATCGACTCTTCCGGTGATGGGGTGGTCCTTACCGACGAGAAAGGCGCGATTATTGAATGGAACCGCAGCCAGGAGCGGATCACCGGAATGCCGAAAGAAGAAGTTTTGGGCCGGTTCCTTTGGGATGTGCAGTCGCAACTGGTAGGCGCCAAAGATGAGCAGGAACGTTGCGCCATCCGTCAGGAGCTGGAGGGGATCCTGCTCGGCGATGAGCTCCCGGTTTTGGAGATGCGAGAGATCCCGATCCATCGTCCGGATGGCGTCCCTGTCATTATGCAAGTGACCTCTTTCCGCGTGCCGACGATCCTCGGAGTACGTTTTGGGGGCATCTCCCGCGACGTCAGCGTGCAGCGGGAACTGGCGCAAGCCATCGAGAAAGCGCGCACTGACCTGCTCTTTGCTGTCTCCCACGAGATGAAGACTCCCCTCATGACCCTGGCTGCCTCCCGTGAATTGCTAGCCGGTTTGCCGGCAGAATCGCGCCAGGCTAAGCAGGAAGAGTATGAGGAGATTTGGAGGCAAAGCCTGCGACGGCTGCGCGTCTTGGTGGACAACCTGGTGGACAGCCAGCGCGTTCAGACCACCGGCTTGAAGCTTTTGCGTGAACAAGTCGACCTGGAGGATCTGGTTCGTCAAGAAACGCTGGAGATGAGTCCCTTGGCGGAGTCACGGGGAATCACCCTGCAGACCGAGCTGCAGCGCGTACCGGATGTCTGGCTGGATCCCGAGGCGGTCCAGCGCTTGTTGGGCAACTTATTGACCAATGCCATTAAGTTCTCCCCGCGAGGCGGGTCAGTCACCGTGCGCCTTCGCTTCCTGGATGGGCTGGCCACGCTGATGGTGGAGGATCAAGG
>CAYXFH010000097.1:0-4399 GCA_964464245.1 uncultured bacterium | reverse complement strand
CACCCCAGTGCGGTGAACCTCGGATCGTCCCTGGGACCGCGGCGCCCAAGGCATCAGCAGTGAACAGACGGAAACCAACCGCTCTGGGAAGCAACCAACCCGAGGGTGGTTCTCTCGCGGCTATCTGCCCTACTTCGACAGCGAACACCCTGCCAGGGGCTGTCTAGCTGCCAGGGGCTGTCGAGCTGCCGGGGGCTGTCGAGCTGCCGGAAGATATCGTCGAACCTCTTGAAGGGAACCTTCAAGGAAGACCGAACTGTCGTGAAAAAACCATGCTGCCGCAGGCTGTTCAGATACGGCGCGATGGATCCATGAGAACAGGAGCCATGGGCGCCGCGGTCCCAGGGCTGACAAGACTCTTTAGACCATCATCGCCATGAACACCCTGCCGGAGGCTGTCGAGCTGCCGGGGGCTGTCGAGCCACGGGCTGGTAGGTTACCCACTTGAAATGAAAAGGAACCCTGACAAAAAACAGCGCCAACATCGGCCAGAGGGTCCAGAATCCTACTTGGACCATCCGGTATAGCTGTGCCAGTTCCTGGCTGGCTTGCTTCTGCCCGATCAACTTGTCCATTTGCACATCCATAGCTTACCAGACGACAGACGAGGCGATCCTTCTTGAACCATTTTTTCTGGACTATTCGACTTTCGCGCATGATTTTCACTCTAATTGAAAACCTCTCCTGCTGGAGAGCACATGAAAGGGGTACTGGCAATGAAACGGATGTCCGGAGGTTGGCCAGGAATTGCCGTTCTCTTCGTCCTGATATGTCTGCTGAGCGGTTGTGGAAGCGGGGCTGCTCCTTCTTCACCATTGCTGCAAGGGCCATCCAGCGCTTCCACATCCTCCTCCTCTGCTCCATCCTCTCCCGTTCCCCCGTTATACAGCCAAACCACTACTTTGGCTGAGGGGTTGGAGGGGCTGCCCTTCGATGCTTTCCTTGAGGAGTCTTACCACCGCCTTCTTCTGCGCGACCCGGAACTGGTCACTCAGTTGGGCATGGCAGAATCGTGGGGCGTAAACGGCCGCCTGACCGACATCAGCGAGGCCTACCAGCTCGATACGCAGGCGCTGGAGAGCGCAACTCTCGACCTGTTGAAGGGTTACGACCCGTCCATGCTGGACCAGAGCCAGCGCCTCAATGCTGAGATTTACAGGTGGACTTTGGAAGATATTGTGGCTCGCCACCCATATCTCTTCTGTGACTACCCGGTCAACCCAAGCAGTGTCTTTAGCATTCCCAGCAGCCTCCAGCGTTTCCTCACTGATCTGCAACCGGTAGGAACAGCCCGGCAGGCGAACGATTGCCTAGCCTGCTTGAGCCAAGTGCCGGCCAAATTCTCCCATTTAGCAGAGGGCTTAGCGAAGAGGAAGGAGGGCGGCGCGGTCCTTCCACGTTTCCTCTTCAGCCCAGTCCTCGCTGAAATACGGGGAATCGCGGAGACCCCGGCTCGTTCAACACAATTCTTCACCTCTTTCGCCGAGAAGGTAAACAAACTCGTCGATCTGGACCAAGCTGGAAAGGATACTCTCCTCTCTAAAGCGGTGGAAGTCATTGAAGGAAAGGTTATACCGGCCTACCGCTCGCTGCTGAAAACACTGGGGGAGCTGCAAGCGGAGGCCCCCCAACAAGCCGGCTGTTGGACTTTGCCGGGAGGGGAGGCCTACTACAAGGCGCTGCTGCTTCATTACACCACCACCGGCCTGGATGCGGAGACAATCCACCAAATGGGAAAAACGGAGTTGGTCCGCATCCAAGGGGAGATTCGCTCCCTCTTTGAAAAGTTAGGCTACTCCGGCGGGCAGAGTCTCCCGGAGCTCTACGCTCGTCTCCAGCGAGAGACCGGAACACTCGTTGGCGAGCCGTTGCGGCAGGCCTACCAGGCTATCATCGAGGAAGCGCAAGGAAAGCTGGCCGCGTTTTTCCATCTCCTTCCCCGTGCCAAGGTAGAGGTGGTGGGAGGCCCCAGCGGTGGTTTTTATATCTCCCCCCCCTTGGACAACTCGCGCCCTGGTTTGTTCTACGCTTCCACGATCTACCCCGTCGCTCGTTACGGGATGAAAACCTTGACCTATCACGAGACAGTCCCCGGTCATCATTTCCAGATCGCTTTAACGCAAGAGATGCCTTTGCCAAGCTTCCGCCAGGGGGCTGACTTCACGGCCTACATTGAGGGCTGGGCTTTGTATGCCGAACGACTGTCCTGGGAGCTGGGTTTCTATAAGGATGACCTGGCCGGTGATTTGGGCAGGTTGCAGGCCGAGGCTTTCCGAGCCGCTCGCTTGGTCGCCGACACTGGTTTAAACGCCAAAGGGTGGAATTTCCAACAAGCCCTCGACTTCCTGGTGGAGAACACCGGGAAACCAGTTGAGGAGGCAAGGGCTGACGTCACCCGTTACATAGTGGCGCCCGGCCAGGCGACTGCCTATGCCGTTGGTTTCCTGCGCATCCTGGCACTGCGTCAGGAGGCTCAACAATCGCTAGGCGCTCGCTTTCAACTGGCCGACTTCCATGATCGCTTGCTGGGTCTGGGGCCGCTGCCATTGCCGATCCTGGAGGAGCAGGTGCGAGAGTGGCTAAGCGCCCTCTCTGCCCGTTGACCAATACCTTCCCCGCTGGCGATCCTGGAGCGGCGCCAAAGAGGAAAGTACTTTGCCGGAGATGAGAGGCATGACCTTGTGAGACTGGTCAGCGCATGCTTGCTGGGCCTCCGCTGCCGGTATGACGGCGGAAGCAACGAGCGCCTCCAAGTCGTCGCTTTGCTTGATCATGAAACCCTGATCCCCGTCTGTCCTGAGCAGTTGGGCGGTCTGCCCACCCCACGCCCTGCCAGCGAGATCGTCAGGGGGAGAGTGATGACCCCCTCGGGGGAAGACCAAACCGGCGCCTACCAGCGTGGCGCTGAGGAAACCGTGGCTCTTGCCCGACGGCTCGGCGTCACCGAAGCCATTCTCAAACAACGCAGCCCGTCCTGCGGTTGCGGCCAACTCTATGATGGTTCATTCTCCGGCCGCGTCGTGGAGGGGAATGGCATCACCACGGCCCTCCTGATAAGCCACGGCATTCGCGTGATTTCGGAAGAGGAGGTGTAATAGCCTTCACGCGGTAAGGTTATATGGAGGAAAAGCGGTCACGATCAGTCACAGCCGGCAGCGGAAGGTTCTAACGATCGAGAGGCTCTCTTGGCATATCAGCCTGGGTGAAATAATTCTCTATCAACTTGAGAGAAGGATCGAAGATGGCGCGGCCGAGCGATTGTCACCCGCTGACTGATCCTCTATCATCGTTTTATGGAAGAACAAGCAACAACAACGAGATCTGACGGCCCATCTGCCAAAAGTTGGTTGGACATCGGACGGCTGATCTCTCTTTCGGATGGGATCTTCGCCTTTGCCATGACCCTCCTGGTAGTGACCATCGATATTCCGGGCGGGGTCAAGAGTCTTCAGGGAGAAGAGCTGCACCTTTACATCCTCTCACAATGGCGGCCCCTGTTGGTCTTTTTCCAAAGTTTCTGGATGTTGGCCATCTTCTGGGTCACCCACAACCGCCAGTTCGGCTACTACCGCCGCACGGACCACCGCCACACCTGGATCAGCCTGGGCATCCTGCTCTTCGTAGTCTTGATGCCCTACACCACCGACCTCCTGGGGGACACTTCCGGGGACTGGATGGTGCAGTTGATCTTCGCCGTGAACATGCTGGCCTTGGGTCTCCTTATTTCTCTAAACTGGTTCTATGCCACATCCGGGCATCGCCTGGTGGATCCCGGCCTCAGCAAAGAGATCATCGAAAGGGGGCGCCGGCGCGGCTGGGTGGTGCCCCTCTGTTCCTTGGGGGCGGGTGTTTTGGCCTTCGTTGCCCCCCACCAGGCTTCCTGGTTCTACTTGCTGATCCCTATCGCCTTGAGCTTCAAACCCTTCCGCATCTAGAGAATAAAGTGTTCTTTCTCAAACTGAGTGGGTAAGGCAGTCTGCGGGCAAACAAGGTCTGTGGGATCATCAAGGCTGACGACAACAAGCCAACTTGCGGCAGGGTGATAGCTCCAGGCAGGGTGATAGCCCCTGGCAGGGTGTCCTGGAGAATGAGGAATCACTATGCTGAGACAGACCGTGCGTGGGCGGGTTTGAAACCCGCCCCTACGAGGACCACTCCGGCGTAAACCATATCCCCGGGACCGCGGCGCCCAGTTCGGCAAATCTGGGATCTGGACAGTCCCTGGGACTGAGACCGTCCCTGGGATCATCGACTTTCTTGGGGGCCGACAAGACTCTTTAGGATCATCATCGTCATCATTGCAGGATAGCTGGACTACGCTAAGGTAGGATACTCGCTTGAAATGAGAATGAACCTCATTGGACTTATCAGCCCAGGAGGCCGCACTTCATTCAATCGC
>CAYXFH010000096.1:0-7155 GCA_964464245.1 uncultured bacterium | reverse complement strand
GAGGAGTACAGTCGATCCGCATTGGCGCACTTGGAGGGATTTCCCGGCGAGCCGCGATTCCTACGCATGTTGGTCACCTACCTAGCCGAGCGAAAGGGATGAAAAACATGCTGCCAGAACAGCCTGCAGGTATACGGATTGCGGCAGGTAGACAGCCCCCGGCAACTAGACAGCCCCCGGCAACTAGACAGCCCCCGGTAACTAGACAGCCCCCGGCAACTAGACAGCCCCCGGCCGGGTGTTCTGGTCTATTGGAAAGCATCTCCCAGCCTGCCGATTTGAGAGAGCTCTCGATGGGGGAGTTGGAGCAACTCGCGGCAGAGATCCGCACTCGAATCATTAAGCAAGTCTCGATCAGCGGGGGACACTTGGCTTCGAACCTTGGCGTAGTGGAGTTGACGCTTGCCTTGCACCGTGTCTTCGATACCCCTGCCGACCTGTTGGTGTGGGATGTCGGTCACCAGACTTATACCCACAAGCTAATCACCGGCCGTCAGGAGGCCTTCTGCCGGTTGCGTCAAGAAGACGGGCTGTGCGGATTCCCGGCTCGCGAAGAATCCCCCTATGATGTAACCAATACAGGCCACGCTTCCACTTCTCTTTCCCAGGCCCTTGGTCTGAGGGCTGCGCGAGATCTTGCCGGTGAGAACCACAAGATCGTGGTAGTAATGGGTGACGGCGCTCTCTCTGGTGGGCTGGCGATGGAGGCTTTGAACAACACCGGGCAACTGCAGAAGGATCTCATCCTGGTGCTGAACGACAACGAGCACTCGATCTCACGGAACGTCGGCGTCCTGGCCCGGCAGTTGGAGGGTCTTCGCAGTTCCCTTGGTTATCGCCGCACCAAGAATGCGGTAAAGAGTTTCCTGGAGCGCTCACCCAAGGTGGGCAGCAGTTTGGTCCGATTCATTGATCGCCTCAAGTTGGGAGTTAAGGCTTTCATCTTACCCAACATGCTCTTCGAGAGCTTCGGCTTCTTCTATATCGGGCCGATCGACGGTCACGACCAGGAAGCTCTGGAGAAAGCTTTACGCAAGGCCAAGCGGCTCAGTTCACCCGTCTTGGTGCATGTCCTCACCACCAAAGGAAAGGGCTTTGCGCCGGCCGAGAGGAACCCTACCCTTTTTCACTCTGCCCCGCCCTTTCACCTCACTACGGGAGAGCCTATCCGGCAGGAGCCCCCTACCTACACAGAAGTAGTGCGCTCCACCTTGCTGGACGTGGGCGAACGAATTCCGGAGACGGTCTGCATCACAGCGGCGATGGCTGATGGGACGGGATTGGACGGTTTCGCCCGGATCTACCCTGACCGTTTCTTCGACGTGGGTATTGCTGAAGAGCATGCCCTCAGCTTTGCCGCAGGCTTAGCCCTGGGAGGCCGTCGCCCGGTGGTGGCCATCTATTCCACTTTTTTACAGCGAGCGTTTGACCAGTTGCTGCATGACATCTCTTTACAGCGCCTACCGGTGCTCTTCCTTCTGGATCGTGCTGGCGTGGTGCCAGGGGACGGACCGACTCACCAGGGGATCTATGACCTCAGTTTCTTGCGCTGCATCCCTGGTTTAGAGATACTCGCCCCGGCGGATGGGCGCGAGCTGCGGGCGATGATCTTTGCCGCGATGGCACGACCGGGGCCGGTAGCCATTCGTTACCCTAAGAGCGCTGTCCCGGAAGGGATCCTGCCAGATCACGCTAGCTTGGCAGGACACCCTGCCGGGGGCTGTCTAGCTGCCGGGGGCTGTCTAGCTGCCGGGGGCTGTCTAGCTGCCGGGGGCGGTCGAACTGACGAAGGCGGTCGAGTTGACGAAGGCGGTCGAGCCCACCTGCTGTCACAGAGGCGAACAGAGGGCAACGCGGATCGAGAAGAGTGGGACTGGACACCCTGCCGGGGGCTGTCTAGCTGCCGGGGGCTATTTACAGGCCGGCTCACTGGCCTGTCCTTGCAGCTCTTTCTCCCATTGCTCGGGATTGACCATGCGGTTCACCACGTCCTCCACCAACTGGTCCAAGCCATCCCGCACATTTTTTACCGCTTCGGTCACGCCGTGTTCGATCTTAATCTGCTCAATGGCCAGATCGAGATCCCAGAGGGCTTCTCCCAATCGGTTGATCTCCTCCTCCGTCAATCGTCCCCCTTCCATCCGCTTGTAGGCCTCGGTGCGTAGGGCGTCTTTGATGATCTCCACCAGGGCGATTACCAGCCCCAGGAGGCCTTGTTTGAGGTTGCTCTCATCGATCTGGAGGGTCATCGCTCTCCGCCTGGTCGAGAACCAAGTCCTTGATCCGCCTCCGCCAGTCGGCGAGCGTTGCTCCTGAAGAGGACGCGCTGCCGCCGGCTGTCAAGCTGCCGCTTTCCCCAGTGATCGCGGGGGCGCCGCCGGCTATCGAGCCCAGTTCCAGCCTGAAGTTAACCTGGCGGCGGGAACCGTCCTCCCGATAAAGAAGGAGCAGGTTCTCCGGCTCGGCCCCCACTTCCGCGGGGGACACGGAGGGCGTCAAGCGGATGCCCTCTATCTGCTGCAAGGAGAGGTCCAGCTCCTCGCCGGCGCCCTCTTTTCCCCACCACAGCAAACGGCTGGAAGTGAGATAGAGGTGGCCGCGCCGCCACTCCCCATCTGTCCCTTGCCGTTCCATCGGCCCCTCGGCCAAGACGGTCCCGGCGATCGTGAAAGCCAACCTTTGGATCTCGCCGAGGTCGGGAGAAGCTTCCGGCAAGGCGCGCTTCTCGCCGGCCATGGTCAGGCGGAGGGCGTCCAGCAGTTGGGTGGTGTCTTCGGTGGCGAGGAGGGCGATCGGCTCTCCTTCCACCTCGAGGGCCAGCAGGGGGCGCGGAGCGCCGCTGAAGACGCTTCTTTCCAGCAGAAGACAACCCCTTAGCTTGGCCAGCGGAGTCTGCCAGAGGATGGCCGGAGGCATCGGACGATAGAGGATCAAACGGCGGTTGGTGAGGATCAAACGCCCGGACCGCCAGGAGCGAACGATGCCCTGGCCAAACCATTGCGAGCCGTACCATTCCTCTACCTGGCGCTCTCCATCGGCCAGGGCGACCTTCTTGCGCTGCGCTTCACGCAAGGCGTTGGCCCGCAAGTCCTTGTCCAAAGCCTCCATGAAGCCATACTCCAACATCGTCTCCAGGGAAGCGATGGCCGCTCGCAGATTGACCCCGATCAGGGGGATCCCGGCCACTCCGATTATCAGATCCAGGCTGAGCACCACTCCTTTGTCCAGGAGCCGCTCCAACAAGTCGTTGATGGTCGCCGCTTGAACCCGTATCGGCTGCATCGTTTCACGCGCGCCTTTCCCAGCAAGGGTCGGACCCGAGGACAAGCAACCTCAATGGGTCACGGGGGCGGCGAGGAGCGTTTCACCTTTGGCTTTTGCCCTGGCGCTGACCCAACCGCACCACGGGCAGTCGCGCTCCAGCAGCTCGTCCTTTTGAACCAGCTTGCCGCATTGCGGGCAGGCCTCCTTCTCCAGCATGGCGTCTTTCCAGGCGGCTGTCTCCAGGTTTGTCCCGGAGGGGAACTCCAGGCCGTAGCGGGCCGCGGTGGCGAAAGAAGCCAGCGCCGCCCGGATCTTGATCCCCAGCAGCTCTACGCCGGCCACCGAGACGATAATATCGGCGTTGATGATCAAACCCCGGTCCAGGACGACATCAATGACGTCGGCCAGGGTAGAGGTCGTCTCTCTCGTCTTCTGCGCCACGGCGAATTGCCTCCTAAGTTAGGACTTGCGGGAGACCTCGCGAGAGCTCTCCTCCCGCTCATAGCTTACCACGACCAGCTCGGGGGAGAGCTTCAGGTGGTAAATGTTGCGGTCTTTGGTCCGGCTGGCTATGCCTAACGATTTGATGAAGGCGCTGTCCTCGAAGACCTCGGCCGAGGCCTCCCAACCGTCTGCTGTTTTCCGAACGGCGAAGAGCTTGGCTCCTTCCAGGTTGAGGCTCTCCTCAAGGAAACGAAGGGCCGACTTACGGGCTTCTTCGATCGTTGGCATCGCGCTCGTATTACTGCGTTCTTCGTTCATCAGTGTCCCCTCCCGGTCCCAGACGAGTCAGATGTGAAATCGGGAGAACTGGGAACTGCAGGCACCTTGGTCCCGCAGTTTTGGCAAAACTTATAGGCCCAGAAGAAACGCCAAGTTGCCCCGCAGTGATCGCAAAGGATCCACAGCGGTTGTCCGCAGCAAGAGCAAAACCTTTCTTCCCCCCAGGTGGCGGTCCCACATTTGGGGCACTTAAACGATCCAGTCATTCAGCACCTCTTTCTTCTTCTCGGTTGGTTCCTTCTTCCAGGCGAGCGAGCAGGGATTTCTCCGCTTCGGCGTATTCCTCCTCGCTGATCTCGTCCATTTCCAGCTTCAACTGAAGTTCCATCAGCAAATCCTTGATCTTGGCTGGAGAGCGGTACTCATCCTCGGCCATGTCGGCGATCTTCTCTAAGACATCCAAGGAGAGGTCGAGGGGGATTTTCAGCAAGTCGCCGATCAGGTCATCGATCAGGAAAACCATGGCCTCATCTCGACAACCCCCGGCCAAGGATCTGAGATCTGAGATTTGAGATCTAAGATTTGAGATCTCAGATTTGAGATGATTAACGCCCGGGGGGGCGTCATGTCTCGATCACCAGGTTGACAAAATCGAAGGGGGGCAGCGTCCCGATATAAAGGAAGCGGACCTGCCCGGCATAGCGGTCGGACAGCGCGTTGACCGCCCGGTCGAATTCAGCCTCCTTTGGCAGGGCGACCAAAAAGGCATCGTTGAGGTACATCCGGTCGCCGATGGTGTCGTTGTGCCGAACTTCCTCAGCCAGGGGCTCCAAGAGATCCAGCGCCTCCTGGCGATGCTTCTCTTTTTCTTCCTCCAAAGCAGCCGCCACCCGTTCCCCCACCTCCATCAGATCAGCCCGGCTTCCTGCTTGCCGGCGGATTCGCCGGATCTCCGGGCGCTGTGCGATCACCTCTTGGAAGATGTACTTCTCCTGGAAGATGGCCTTCAGGCTGAGGGATTTCTTCCCTTCCAACCAGCGCAGCAGGTCGAGTAGGGTCTGTCGCTCTCGCTGAAGGATGACACGCACTCGCTCCGGGCTTTCGGCTACCGTGCCGAAGCGCACCGGCAGCACGGTGCAGCTCTTCATCACCTCTTCGATGGCTTTCTCGTGAGCCAGCAGGAATTCGCGATAAAGAGGATAGCGTTCTCTGGGGGAGTCGCTGACCACGGCCTGCAGTCCGTCCGCGGCAATAGTGTAGAGCGGATCCCCCCGCCCGCCGATGCCCAGCGGTCCGAACTCCTGAGGCGGGCCGGCCATGGTGATGCAATAGAGATAGATGCCGCAACGGTCAGGGGAGTTGACAGCCTGCGGGTTGACAGCTTGCGGCAGCACGTCCTCTCAAACCTCCCAGGGCTCGGGGAAGATGGAGATGTGAACGAAGTTGTAGGGGGGGAGTGGGCCGGTGTAGAGGAAGCGGGCTCGCCCCTTGAAGTCGTGGTCCAACTCTTCCATTAAGTTGTCGAACTCCATCTCCCGCCCGCGGTCTACCAGGAAGGAGGCGTTGATGAACATTTCGTCGCTTATTTTAGGGCTCAATTGAACATCGTAGGCCGCTTCCCGGAGGGTCTCCAAGACGCGCTCCCGCTCTTCTTCCTTCTTCTTCTCCAGGGCTTGCGCGACCAAATAGCCGACTTCTTCGCAAGCCTTGTCGGTGGCCGCTTCGGGGCGCTCCTCGAGGGAGCGTTTCAGCGAGCGGATAGAAGGGTTCTCCACCAGGATCTCCTCGTAGATGCGGGACATCTTGATCCAGGTTCCTTTCACCCCCCACTCCACCTTGTACTCCATTTCCGCCAGCAGATCGCGGAACTCGCGGTAGCGGCGGTCCAGCAAATTGCGGATCTCGTCGGCGCTGGCGGCGATGGTGCCGAAGCGCACCGGCAGAACAGCGGGGAACTCTTTCATGACCTCCTCCACCACGCGTTCGTGGCCGAGCAGGTTCTCTTTGCTGATCTCTATTCTGCCCAAGGGGTGGTTGCTGATGACCATGGCCAGGTCACTGTAACCCACCGTGGTGACCTCGTTCTGGTTGGGACCGATCCCCAACGGGCCAAAGGAGCGCTCCACCGAAGAACTGATGATGCAATAGATGTATTTCCCCTCAGTGGCCATCAGGAGGCCCCACATCCACGCGAAAAACCTGGTGAAAGTCTTCCCGGCGAAAGCTGCAAGGATCTTGAGGGGACAGATTTGAAATCTGTCCCCGAAATCCGCAGGCTGAATATTCGCGCAGGATCTGGAAGGCGCGGGTGACTTCTTGGAATTGCCCCGGGTCGGTCGATCCATTCGCGCTGTCCGGGTGAACCGCCAGGATGACCCGCTTGTGTGCCAGCTTGATCTCCTCCCGGGTGGCCTGTTCCGGCAAACCGAGCGCCTGCCGCGCCCAGTCTACCTGGGCAAAGTCGATGGACCCAACGGTGACGGTGGCGAAACTATAAGGAGAAAGGGGACCGACTAAGCGGAAATCGAAGATGTCATACTCTTGGTCCAGCGACTCCACCAGCAAGTCGAAACCCGATTGCTGCGCCGGCAGGAGAAGCGCGGCCACGTTTAGCACCATCTCGTCATTCATCCGCGCGTGGTCGCGCAGGTTCAGGCAACCCGGCCGGAGGCGCTGCCGAATTCGTTCCGCCCAGGCCTCGTTGTGCGCTTGGAGGGCTTCTTGCACCAACGCGCCGATTCGCATCTGGTCTTCCACTGTTACCCTGGGGACAGATTTGGGACCCCTGGGGACAGATTTGAAATCTGTCCCCATTGTTTCCCCCAAATCTGTCCCCATTGAGTTCATGGCCTCCAGGATCGCCGGGAGGTTGGCAATCTCCTTTAGGGTGGCCCGGAAATCACGCCAACTGGCTACCAGATCCCACTCCACAGCGTTGTGCAACCGTTCCAGTTGACTGGACAAAGTCAGGTAACCGGTTTCCAAGATCCGAGTCACTTCATCCCGGTCTTTGGCGAAGGTTCCTAGCCGGGCCGGGAGGATCCCGCCCCGTTGCGCCAACTGCTCTAGAACACGCTGATGTTGAACCAGTTTCTCCGCCAGGACACTGCGCGAGGAGCCAAGAATATCGACGATTTCCTGGGGAGCTGACCAGGCGCCGATATCGCG
>CAYXFH010000095.1:0-6362 GCA_964464245.1 uncultured bacterium | reverse complement strand
CGACGGTCTCTCCGATGGCTTGAGCCTTGCCTAAAGCTCGATAGGGGAAACGCCCAACGCGTACCTCGCCTAAGCGTGCCCGCGCTTCCCGCTCGGTGAGGCCGACACGACCGATCTCCGGCGCAGTGAAAATTGCCCAAGGCACCTTCTCATAAGCGATGGGGGTGGCCTGTCCCAGCATCTCGTCCACCGCCACCTTCCCCTCTGCCGAGGCGACGTGAGCCAGCAGGAGTCCGCCGATGACATCGCCGGCCGCGTAGATCCCGGTGAGATTGGTGCGCATGCGACCATCGGTCTCGATCTCTCCTTTCTCCCCCAATCGAACGCCCAGCTCCTCCAAGCCCAACCCATGGCTGTGGAGCAGACGGCCGATGGAGACGAAAAGATAGTCCCCCTCCAAAACTTTCCCTTCGGGGAGGAACAGCTTCACCCCATCGCTCCCTTCCTCCATCCCTTCCACCCTTACACCCGGCAGGAATTGGATCTTTCGCCGGCGCATCTCCCGCTCCAAGAGACGGGAGATATCCTCATCCTCCCCCGGAAGAGCCCTAGACATTAACTCCACGAGGGTCACCTGGACCCCCAACATGGAGAAGAAAAAGCCCATCTCGCATCCTGCCGCGCCTGCTCCCAGCACCAATAAACGCTTGGGAAGGTCGGTCAGGG
The DNA here is from genome assembly GCA_964464245.1 of uncultured bacterium. Classification (GTDB taxonomy): domain Bacteria; phylum Caldisericota; class JANLFM01; order JANLFM01; family JANLFM01; genus JAPLHV01. The sequence goes on along the minus strand of CAYXFH010000095.1, from coordinate 5,696 downwards.
AAAGGATATGGTCGGTAGAGAGGACACGCCGCCCGGAGAGGGGGAAGCCGGGCAATGTGGATGGGGAGGAGCCGGTGGCGACAAGCAAGCGCTTGGCCTCGACCTGCTCCCCGTTAACCTCAATCAGGCCAGGGGCGAGAACTCGCGCATCACCGCGGAGAAGCGTCACTTGGCTGCCCTTGAAGAGGCTTTCCACCCCCTTGCGCATCAGCTCGACGACCCTCTCCTTCCGCTGGACGATAGCGGGAAGGTTGGGGGAAGCGCGGCCATCCAGGTCGATGCCGAACTCTTTTGCGCGCAGAATGCGCTCGTAAGTCTCCCCAGAAGCAATGAGCGCCTTGGAGGGGATGCAACCGCGATTCAGGCAGACGCCGCCCACCTGGTCTTTCTCCACTACTGCCACTTTCATCCCTTTGCGGGCTCCATAAAGCGCAGCCACATAACCGGCCGGACCCGCGCCGATGACGATCAAGTCGAACAAAGGTATCCCTCCTCAGAGTTGGGAATTAGTTACCAGCCTGCGGCAGCATGTCAACCAGGAAAAATGTTATCATGAATGGCCAATAAGAAAGGAACGAAAATGAGTATAGGATATAGCGCGAAAGTCATGGAGCACTTCCTTCAGCCTCATAATATGGGTGAGATCGCAGATGCGGACGGCATCGGCGAGGTCGGCAACCCAGTTTGCGGGGATGTGATGAGGTTAATGATCAAGGTGGAAGATGGAAAGATTACTGATATTAAGTTTCAGACCTTCGGCTGTGGGGCAGCCATTGCCACCAGCTCGATGGTCACCGAGCTGGTCAAGGGCAAGACCTTAGATGAAGCCGAGCAAATCTCCAACCAGGCAGTGATCAAAGCGCTAGGTGGACTCCCTCCAGCCAAGATTCACTGCTCGGTGCTGGCCGAGGAAGCGCTGCAGGCAGCCATCGCCGATTACCGCAGCAAGCATCCCGCGGAGCCGGCCGTCACGGAAAGCTGAGCTTTGCTGGGGATCGGCAGAAACGATGCAGAACACCCTGCCGGGGGCTGTCATGCTGCCGGGGGCTGTCATGCTGCCGGGGGCTGAACAGTTGCAAAGGGTAGGCGAGGAGGCCGAGGTCCATGGGCTGCCCCTCATCCTTTGGACTTGCCGAAAAAGCATAAAATGAAGATCCTTTCAGTCCCTAATCCGCTCCTGCGAAAGAAGTCGAAGGCTTTGCGAGAAGTCACCGCCCAGACACGCAAACTGATCGAAAAGCTGATCTCGACATTGCGCGAAGATCCGCTGGGAATCGGTTTGGCAGCTCCCCAGGTGGGAGTCTTGGAGCAGGTCATCATCATCGATCGCAACGTCGGACAGGAGGAAGAAGATCTAGTCGCCCTGGTCAATCCGCGCGTCATCGCCCACCGTGGAAAAGAGTCTCGCCAAGAGGGCTGTCTCAGTGTTCCAGGCTTCTATGCGCCCGTGCAGCGCTCGAGCTGGGTGAGGGTGAAAGCCCTCTCCAAGGAAGGGAAGCCATTCGAACTGGCCGGGGACGGGATGTTAGCCCGGGTCCTACAGCACGAGATCGACCACCTTCGTGGGATCCTCTTCATCGATCGGGTGGCCGATTGGCAAGCTTGCGAGTTGAACGAGAGCTGCCCTTACACGCCCCAACGGGTCAAGGAGCTGGCGCATAGTGGAGCCCCAAAGAGCATCTGAGCTAGCCGGCCGTGTGCTGGCCAACATCGAGCGCGTCATCATTGGCAAGCGGGAGACGATCCGTCTTGCTTTAGCGGCCGTCTTCGCCGGCGGTCACATCCTGATGGAAGATGTGCCAGGAGTGGGAAAGACGATCCTCTGTCGGGCCTTGGCCCGCTCTTTCGGCTGTACCTTTCGTCGTCTGCAGTTCACCCCTGACCTGCTTCCCTCCGATGTCACTGGACTCAATGTTTTCAATCAGCAGAACCAGTCCTTCGAGTTTCGCCCAGGCCCTCTATTCAGTCAGTTCCTCCTGGCCGACGAGATCAACCGAGCCACGCCCAAGACTCAGTCAGCCTTGCTGGAAGCGATGGGGGAGCAGCAGGTTTCCATCGATGGGATCACCTACCCCCTGCCTCAACCTTTCCTCGTGCTGGCCACCGAGAACCCGATCGAGTACGAGGGCACTTTCCCCTTGCCTGAAGCACAGATCGACCGCTTCCTGGTTCGTTTGCAGATGGGTTACCCAACCGCCTCCGAGGAAGCCGAGATGCTGGAGCGCCTGCGCTGCGAGCATCCCATCCACACCTTGAAGCCGGTTGCGGACCCCGAGGAGCTATGTCAAGCGCAGCGGCAAGCTAGACTGGTGCGCGTCGATGAGACCATCCTTGCTTACATCGTAGCCCTCGCCGAAGCCACCCGCCGCCACGAGGACATTTACCTGGGAGCCAGCCCCCGCGCCAGCCTCGCCCTGATGCAGACCAGTCAAGCTTGGGCTTTGGGGTGTGGCCGCTCTTTCGTCCTTCCGGATGACGTCAAGTTTTCGGCGCCGGTGGTGCTGCCGCATCGTCTGATCCTCAAGACCGAAGCCCGCTTGCGCGGAGAGAACGCCACCCACCTGGTAGAGGAGATCCTCCAAGTCACTCCTCTCCCTTTGGGCGCAGATCACCCTCGCGAAAACGGGGGGAAGCCATCTGTAACCGCCCCAGAGAGAACCCCCCAAGAAGCCTCCTCGAGCTGACGCCAAGCGTCCTGAAGGAGCAAAGCGTCTCCCTCCCGGTTGGGGCTCTCGCACACCACTCGCCCCCTCGCCCCTACGTCCCGCAAGGCTTGCAGCATCGCCCCATAAGGGAAGTCCGAATCGGCCAAGTTGAGATGGTTGCGCTCTCCCGCTGCCGTGTACTGCATGCCGGAAAGATGAATATGAAGTTCTTGCAGGGCGGAAGCTCCCAGGACCGTTCCGATCCGCTCCAGGTCGCGCCGGAAATCTGCCGCAGCATGGTACTGGTTGCGGGCGTGAAGGTGGGAGAAATCGAAACAGGCGGACAGTCCGGGGGTCTCGACGACCAACTGCAGCGTTTCCTCCAAAGAGCCGAACTGGCCGTGTTTGCCGGTCGTCTCGCACCGCAAGCGAGAATCAATTCCTGCTGCCTTCAAATTTTCGATCAACTTGGCCAATTCGCCTTGCACCTTGGCGAAGGTCGTCTGCGGGGCGTCTCCTTGATAAAACCCTGGGTGAAAGACAATATCCGATGCCCCCGCCAGGTAACCGATCCGCGCAGCAGCGCTGAGACGCTTGTGCGAGGCCTCCAGGATCCCGGGATCATGGGCATTGAAGTTCAGATAATAGGGAGCATGAACGGACAGAGAGATGCCTAATGCAGCCGCTTTCTGCTGTACCAAGCCGGCCATCTTTTCGCCCATCGTCACTCTTTGAACGAATTCCATCTCCATACAGCCCAGCCGCAATGAAGCGAGCGCTTCCAAGCCGGACAGGGTGGAGGCGTCCTTGGCTCGAAGGGGAACGCCTGCGGTCCCGAATCGCATCGACATAGATCATTGTATCAGTAGTCAAGTAGTCAAGTAGTTTAGTAGTCAAGTAGTTTAGTGATCCAGTCAGTTCGAAGAGTCAAGGTCTGTCTTGATCTTTCTCAGCCACTTAACCACTTAGCTACTTAGCTACTGAATCTAGCAGACAGGCTGCCGCAGGCTGTCTAGTCAAGGTCTGTCTTGATCTCACTCAGCCACTTAACCACTCGACTGCTGAACCACTCAGCTACTGAACCACTAATAGTCAGCTTGAACCCCATCCTCTTTGTGCGTACACTGGCCGAAACGACCGGAAAGGGATCGATGAACGAAAGAGAGGAAGCTCACAGACCGCCCGATCGCTCGGCGATCGTCCGTCGAGGGCGCTTGATAGTCTTCACCGGCGACGGCAAGGGCAAAACCACGGCTGCCCTTGGCCTGGCACTGCGGGCTGTCGGCCACCGGATGCGCGTCCAAGTGTTGCAGTTTCTCAAGGCCGAGCGCAGTGGTGAGATGGAAGCAGCGACCATGCTTCATCCATATTTAGAGATCCATTTAGTGGGCGCCGGATTTGTCTCCAAGGAGCGCCCCGAGGATCTGCCGATGCACCGCGCGGCAGCGCTGAACGGCTTGAGCTTAGCCCGCCGATCTCTATGCTCAACGAATTGGCAAATCCTCATCTTGGATGAGATTTTCCCAGCCATCACCTACGGTCTCCTTTCCCTGGAAGAGGTTCTAGCCCTGCTTGGGGAAAAACCCCCCGACCTACATCTGATCCTCACCGGGCGAGGCGCCCCGAATGAGATCGTGGAGTTAGCTGACACTGTTTCGGAGATCCATGAGGTCAAGCATGGCTGGCGGCAAGGGATCGCCGCATGTTCCGGGATTGAGTTCTAGGATGAGCCGGCTCCTCCCCTTGCTGCTTGTCGCGCTGGTTCTGCTCACCCTGGCAGGGGGGGCTTCAACTTTGGCTGAGGGCGAGGATTTTCGTCTGTTGCTGCTCCCCTCCTCGGTGGAATTGGGCCCCGACTCGGAAGCTTCGGTGACAGTGATCCTGTTGGGGGAAAGCCAAACCTCCGTTTCCTTGGCTGTCAACGGCTTGCCCGCCGGTATCTCCGCCTTGATCAACCCCAACACCTTGACCCTTCCAGGAGTCGCCATCTTAACCTTGAGCACAGCCCCGCCTTATGCCCCCGGTTCATACACGCTTGAGATCACCGCCTCGGCGGCCGGCCGGTTGAAGGTGCTCCCCTTGACGATTTCCAACAAAAAGAGCTTAGAGCTTTCTCCAGCCGCTCCTTATGTCTACACGTGGGAAACAGGGACCGCCACGCTTGATTTCTTCCTCTACGATGACTCCTCCACCTCTAGCCCGGCCCTCACCCTGGAGACATCCCAGCTCGTTAGCTACCAATTCTCACCCCCACGCGCCGTAGCGGCAGAGACCTTTCAAAGCACCCTCACCATCACCCCTCGATTCAGCAAACCTGGCGTCTATCCGATGAAAGCCCAAGCCGGCAGCGCGAAGGGCCAGGCGCAAGCGGCTTTCTCCTTTATCCTCCTTTTCCCCGACACGCGCGGACATTGGGGATCCTCTGCCATCGCCCAGTTGCTTCCACCAGGGATCCTCTCCGGATACCCGGACGGCGCCTTCCAACCCGAGAGCCCTTTGACCCGCGCTGAGATGGCCAAGATCCTCTCCCTCGGCTTTGAACTCCCACTGACTCGAAGTGATACACTCCCCTTCCGTGACCTGGAGCCCGGCTACTGGGCAACTCCTTATATTGAACGTTTATGGAAAGCACAGATTGTGGAGGGCTATCCGGATGGGGGTTACCACCCGACCGCTCCCGTAACCCGAGCCGAACTGGCCGCTATGATCAATCGCGTCTTCCAATGGCCCTCCATACCTGCCAACTATGCTCCCACTTTCACCGATTTGAGCGCCTCTGACTGGGCTTTCCTGCCGATCGAGTCGGGCGCCTGGCAGGGAGCTTGGGATGGTTACCCGGACGGCTCCTTCCGTCCACAATCTTTTGCCACCAGAGCTGAAGTGGCAGCGTTGGTTGCCCGCCTGCTCCCATCACCGCCAAATTGACAGCCCAAAAGGCTTCGTCTATAGTCTAGACGCTTGTAGCAGGCGCCGTCGGGGTGTGGCTCAGTTTGGTAGAGCGCTTGGTTCGGGACCAAGAGGTCGTCGGTTCAAATCCGGCCGCCCCGACCA